>WTGR01000079.1 GCA_011523485.1 Acidobacteriota bacterium | reverse complement strand
CCAAGCCCAGTCGACGGCACTTCAGAAATGATCACTTGTTCGAGCTCGCCAACACAGCCTCGCGAGCGCGGCGTTTCGGCCCATCCCCCCCGCTCCATGACCTTGCGCCGCAGCACGTCGCGTCGCTGCGTTCTGCGGCGAAAGCTCCTAGTGCTGTGCCACACCTGAATGTGCGGGTGCGCGGTGCTGGGATTCGTCAACGATTGCGCGCTGTAAACCCATGTCCGTGTCCGCAGATTAGGGCGTGACGGACCACTGCCGCCGCAACCGCTCGTGCCGACTGCACGCGCCCGCCGCCGGGTGGGCGTTGTACGCTGTCATCGATGCCCGGCTCGCTCCTCGCCGTCGACGTCGCGCTCCTGCTGCCGCCCGGGGCGCACGAGCTGGCGACGCAGCTCAACGCACGGCTGCCCGGCCCTCCGGACGGCTTCCGGTTCGATGCGGATCATCTGCCCCACGTGTCGCTCGTCCAGCAGTTCGTGCCCGCAAGCGACCTGCCGTCGGTGTCGGCCGAGGTCGGCGCCGTCCTCTCCACGGCCCCGCCGCTGACGCTCGTCGCCGAGCGACTCGCGTCGAGCGGAACCACGACATCGCTCGTCCTCGCCGCGACGCGCCCCCTGGAGACGTTGCACGCGCGCCTCATGGATCGCCTGGCGCCGTTCGACATGGCCGCCGGCGACGCGTCGGCCTTCCTCGCGGCCGGCGAGCCGGCGCGCGCACGGGACATCGAATGGGTGACCCGGTTCAGGACCGCCGCCGCCTATGCCGCGTTCGAACCCCACGTCACGCTGGGGTCCGGCGTGCTCGATGACGCGGCGCCGGCACTCGAGTTCGAGGCGGACCGGGTCGCGATCTGCCGGCTCGGACGCTTCTGCACCTGCCGCCGCGTGCTCGCCTCGTGGACACTCGCCGGCCGGACCCGAACATGACGCTCGCCATCGGCCTGCTCGCCGCCGTCGGACTGGCCGTCTCCAGCTATTTCACGGCCGTCGCGTACCGCTGGACGACCCCGGACGTGCGCTGGATACCCGCATTCTGCAGACTCCAGGAACGGACCTGCGCCTCCGTCGTCTTCACGCGGAGCGCACGCGTGTTCGGTCCACCCAACTCCCTGCTCGGCCAGGTGTACTACGCGGCGCTGCTGGCGGGAGCCGCGTTCGGACGGCTCTCCGATCCGCAATTGTGGTGGCTCTACCTGGGAGCCAGCCTCGTGACCGTCGGCCTCGGCGTGTATCTGAGCCACGCGTTGCTGTTCGTGCTGCGCGTGCCCTGCCCACTCTGCTTCGTCTCGCACGGCGTCAACGCCGTCATCTGCGGACTGCTGCTGTTTCTTCCGCACGCCGGGTGACCGCCCCCGCCAGCGGCTCCCGCAACGTCGCCGGCTCCGCCGACGCCAGCCGTTCGCGGTCTCGCAGGATCGACTGGTACTCCGCCGAGCGCTTCCAGATTCGCCCGGACACCTCCGTCAGGTGGACCGCCTTCAGTCCCAGGTACAGGAACACGGCGCCCAGCAGGCCGACGATGAGGTACTGCAGCCCCTGCACGGCGGTGGAACCGATGCGGCCGGTCAACAGGTCGAGCACCTGGTAGGACAGGAATCCGCCGAGCGCCAGCAGCGGTCCGGTGACCGTCCGCACGCTCCAGGACGCGACGCGCGACTGCTTCTCCATGACGGAGCTGATGGTGCGCAACTCGTCCACGGCACGATGCAGGCCCGCAAAGTCACGTCCCGTCAGGATGTCGCGCAACGGGACACGCGCGCGGCAGGCGCGCACCACCCGCCGATCCCCCCGGAGCCAGGACGGACCGTCGATGACGATACGGCGCCCCGGAAACCGCCGGCGCAGCCGCTCGACCAGCCGCGCGTGCGAGGCCTCGGTGTGCTCGCCCGCGGTCGAGACGACGTCGACCTCGATCCGGCCCCGCGAGGGTACGCAGACCACCTCGTGCAACCCGCCGCCGTCGATATCCTCGATGTAGGCCGCGGCGTGGGGCGGGATGCCTTCATGCAGCTTCGCCTCGTGATCCAGGCAGGGCAGCACCGGCACGGCCTCGGGCAGGGGCACCGACACTCTGTACATCTTGACCGCGTGCAGCCGGGCGAACGCCGAGAGGGCGTCGAGGAACTCCCGGCACGCCGCGCCGTCGGCGGCGGACGCCGGCGCTCGAACGGAGGCGGCCACGGGCCGACCATAGCACACGGCATCGAACGCCCCGACGAACGCGCGCGCCGCGTTTGCGTTTCGGAGTATCTTTATCTGTAGACGGTCGTCAAGAACGGAGGGAAGCCATGTCGGAGCAGCAGTGGTACATGACGCGCCGCGGCCACCAGATCGGCCCCGTGCCGCAGTCCGAGATCGAGGCGATGATACGCAACGGCGGCGCCGACGGCGACACCTACGTTTTCACCGCCGGCATGACCGAGTGGTTCCACCTCAAGGAAGTGAACGCGTTCCAACCCCTGCTGGCCGGCGGTGGCGCCGGTCCCATCCCGGCGCCACCCGGCAAGACCGCGCACGAGATCGCCCCAGACCGGCGGGCGGCGGCGGGGCGAGGAATCCGTGCTCGACAACCTGGGCATCGGGAACCTCGTCGACGGGCAGTGAGCCGGTGGTGATATAGTCAGTGGCTGTCTTCGGATACGCGGTCCGATACGTTGAGCCACATTCGACACGTTGAACTGAAGAGGGAATCAATGATCGCACGACGCAACGGCATGATCGGCGCCGCCGCCGCGGCGCTGCTGGTGACGGCAGTCCTTTTCTCCGCCGACCTGACCGCACAGGACGCCACGTCGACCTTGGACGGCGTCTTCACCGCCGAGCAGGCGGAGCGGGGCCAGGCGGCCTACGATCGAGAATGCGCCCAGTGCCATCTCGAGGACCTGCTCGGGGACGGCATCGCGCCCTCGCTCATCGGCGCGCCGTTCCACTTCCGCTGGAGCGAGCTGTCGGTCGGCG
>WTGR01000045.1 GCA_011523485.1 Acidobacteriota bacterium | reverse complement strand
AACGTCGTCTTGCCGGCGCCGAGGAAGCCGGAGAGCACGGTTACGGGAAGGCGTGAGTCGTTCAATTCGATTCCTCCTCGGGCTCGGGATGCGGTTGGCCGTCGATGGCGTCGGCGAGCGCGCGCCAGGCCTGGGGCAGCGCCTGGGGCGGCAGCCGCTTGGAAGGCCGTTTCCATTCGCGGAGGACCGTGCGGCGATACTCCAGACCGCAGCGCGCGATCGCCCACTCCTCGTAGTCCGCGATGCGCCGTATGGCGGCGACGGTCAGGTCGACCGGTACGCGGGGCGACGGCGGCGTCCGTTCGGTCGGGATCATGTCGGGAGTCCAGATCGGCTCCTGGACCGTCTCCGACGGCAGCCAAACGGGTCGAAACTGGAAGCGGTTGAGGAAGACGCCGCCCTTCCGCGGCGTTTCGTACAGGAGGCCGAAACCCCACAACTTGAGGCTGTCGCCCTCGGGTAGGGCCAGCGTGTAGCAGCTCGATCCTGTTTCTCCTTCGGGCGGCCGTCGCCTGAGGAATCCCGCTTCGAGCAGAAGGTTGCCTTCCGGACGCTCGATGTCCCGGCCCCAGTTCCAGCACTGCCGGTCCAGCAGTTCCTGCCCCTTGCGTCGGCGGGCGCCGGAGATCGGGTTCACAGCCAAGCTCCCGCCCAGGCCAGCAAGGCGCTGAACCCGGTGGCCGCCACAGCCTGCCGACCCACCAATCGCAGCGCGAACGTGCGGCCCTGCTCGCGCGCAATCGTCAGGCATGTGACCAGGCAAGGCAGCAGCACGCCGGCCAGGTAGACGGCCGTCAACAGTTGGACGGCGCCGAGGCCTGCGGCGACACTCGGCTCCGCGAGCAGCATGATGCCGTCCTTGAAGGCGGAACGAGCCGCTTGGGGCGAACGCCGATGACCGGGCAGCCGCCGCGCAGCGTCACCCGACCCGAGTCGACAGCCGAATCCAGACGCGCCTTCGTAAAGGGCGACAGGAGTTGACTGGGGTCCGGGCCCTTTCGCGTCCACGGCTCCTCGCGGTGGAAGACGACGGCTCGTCGACCGGCGGCGGCCAGCCCGACGGCGGCGTCGACGCCGCTCTCGGATCCGCCGATGATGTACCTCTCGTCGCCGCCGAGATCGTCCCACGAGGTTACCTGGGAGTTGTGCAGGTACAGCTCGGCGCCGCGGAAGCCGTTGGTCCGCGGGTACTGCATTTCGCCGCCCGCCCAGACCACGAACCGCGCGTGGAAGTCGCCGCGACTCGTCTCGACCCGAAACCGCCTGGGTCGAGCTCCCGTCGCGACCGAGAGCACGTCGACCCCGGTCTCTACCGGCAAGTCGAAATGCTCCGCGATCTTTCGCAGATAGCCGGCGTACTCCTCCCCCGTCGGGTGCTCGACGCCGATCGAGTAGGCCGGCGAGGTGTGCAGACAGACGGAGTTCAGGTCGAGGGCGCCGAACTGCGTGCTGTTGAACGACGGCGTGATGAAGCGCGTCTGCCGAGGCCACAGCAGGAACGAGGCGCCGACGGCGGCGCGGTCGAGGATCACGAAGTTCTCGATGCCGAGGTCGCGCAGCGTCGCACCAAAGCCGAGACCGGCGGCGCCGGCGCCGACGACGACAATGTCGAACGAGCGGGCTCCTTTCGTCATCGGCTCACCCGAACCGTTTCCTTCACGCCACTTGCAGTCAATCGGTCCATCACCTTCCCCCTCCCGAGGCCCACTCTTCGTGACCCTGTTCCGTTTCCATCGTGCAGGGCAGCCGCGAACGCGCCAGGAGCACCCTGGACGGGCGCAGGACCCGACACCGCTCACCGGGTCGGGGAGACGCCATCTGAACTGCGGTAGGCCGCGGACAGGCACCATCGCCGTAGCACGCACGCGCTTGCGCTTGCGGCAATGCGCCGTCGACAAACGATGGACGAAACGCAGCGCGTGACGGGAACTACGCGGGCGGGCCGCGGGCGGGGAGGCGACGGCAGTGACCGGAAGCGATCCATGCGCCGTCGGGAGCCTGCTCGAGCGGCTCCGCAACGTCGGCGAGTTCGATCTGCAACAAGCCGGAGAGTTCGGCGGCAGCCGGGTGCCGGAGCTGGCAGACCGCGCAGTGCTGATCGGCTGCGTGCTCCTCGTGACAGAAGACCTCGGCGGCGGCGGCGCCGGCCACCGCCATCACCAGGACAACGATCCAGGCGCGCCAGCCACGGCTACGCCGTGCGAGCCCCGTGCGCGCGCGTCCTCTCTGGACCATCGGCTTGACGCTAGCAGAGATCACCCCAGGGCTGCAAGGGCCGCCATAGATTCGGAACACGCATCTCGGTCGCGGGCCCAGGCCATCACACAAGCGGTCGGGTATCGACGGTCACCGTGAGCACGTCGAGGTCGTAGAACTGCTCGTGCTTCACATCCTGCGGCGCGACCGGGGGTCACCGCTGCCGCGAGTATCTGTAGTCACCGGAGACGTGAATCACCATGAGGTCCGTCGCCACGCCCTCGTCGTCGACAATGAACCGGTAACCGAGCCCCAGGCCGTCGAACAGCGTCTGGGATTGCGGCACCAGCGCCCGCGGCACGCCCTGGTCGAGGCCCGCGGCGCCGAGGCCCCTCGCGTCATAGGCGCCGACAATGGTGGCGATCAATTGGCCGCCGGAGAGCGACACCTCGTACGTCCGCTCGTTTCCGCTGTATATGCCGGTGTAGACGCCGACGTATCCTGCCAGCACGCCGGGCGGCACGGATACTGCCCGATCCGTGGCGTCCGAAAGGCTGCCCGACCAGTCCTCGCTGCTTCGTTCGCAGACGGCCTCGAGCATGTCCGTATCGGCTGCCAGAACCATGTTCACCGTAAAGCCCCACGACTTCGCGAACGCACCGGGATCGGTGAAGATGACCTCCACCTGCAGGTGTCCGAAGTCGGGACGTCGGTAGCGCTCCGTGATCCGCAGCGCCTCCGTGTGCGAGACCCCGTAGCGACTCA
>WTGR01000739.1 GCA_011523485.1 Acidobacteriota bacterium | reverse complement strand
GTCTGCTTCCTCAGAAGGTGGTCTTTGAACCGATCTGGCTTCAATTTCCGTCAGTTCTCCCGGCTCGTTGACAGTAGAGGTGACCGCGGCGTTCAAGGCGCCGTCGGAGCCGACCGTCGTTCACGGCGGGCGGGTCTGACACATCAGCGTCCCGGGGTTCTACCAACACGGCCCTGCCGCTAGCGGCCGAGGAGGCACGCTGGCGGCCGGTGGCGATCGAGGCGCTCGTCCACTCTGAGCCACGCAGCTCGACGCCATGTAGTTCGCAGTACGTTTTCGCCAACGACGACACCTGCTCGGCGTCGACGACCGGGGCGGGACAACAGCGAGGAACAGTTCCCGCTGGCCGGCCTCGCCGAGCAGACTGCCGCTGTGCTGCTGGCCGATAGTCACCGCCGGCGACAAACCGCGACGAGTGGACCATCCCGATGGCGAGCACCTACCCGAAGCGGCGGCAGCCACGGCGGCGCTCGAGCGCGAGAAGACGTCGTGCGCATCAACGACGCCGGCGTCGAGCGCCGGAGCGACGAGGGCGCGGCGCTCGACCTGCTCGTGGACCATCTGACGGCGGCCGCGAAGCTGACGGCGCACCTGCGGTGAGCGAACAGCACCACGCGTTACCCACTGACGCCCGCCAGCACCGCAGATTGATCCGATGAAGCGCATCGAGAACCTGACGCGTCCGCTTGCGGTAATCGACTGCGGAGGGAGCGACGGCGGGGCGGCAACGGTACGCCTCGTGAGCCTGGCGATCGCGCGCTTCGAGCCCGACGGCGCGACGCCGGGGGTACTGGGTCGTGAACCCGGAGACGGCGATCAGCGCGGACTCGACCGAGGTGCACGGCATCCGCGACGAGGAACGTCGTAGACAAGCGGTCGTTCCGCGAGGTCGCGGCCGAGATTCGAAGCGTTGCTCCAAGGCGCCGACATCGGCGGCTATGCCGTCGTGGGCGACGTGCAGATCCTCGAGCGGGAGATGAGCATCGCCGGGCGCGAGTGGACCGCGCACGACGTGCCGATAGTCGACGCGCAAGCTGTGGCAGAAGCCCGAGCGCAGCCGGCTCGCGGACGCCTACCGGAGGCGCCCGAAGCGTCTCTCGTCGCTGATGTGGCCCGGGACTGGCCCGAGAAGGTCTGGGCGGCGACTCACGAACGCGCGGTCATAGATAGAGATGGCCTGGGCGCAGCTTGAGAGAATGGCGGGCAAGGACGTGCCCGTCGGATTGCCGCCGATCGACCACTACTACTTCTACCGGATCCTGCCGCACCCGGACCAGCAAGTGCGGGCCCGATGGTGGGCATGGCGCCTGCGGAGGGTGCTGACGACGACGGAGCTGGCAGTGTGGGGACCAGTGGCTCAGTGTCCGGGTTGAGATTCGGTGGGGCGAGCGCATCGGGCTCGGGCCGCGCACGCGCGTTCTGTCTCTGCCAACTGGACGACGGAATGGCAGAACAGTTCCTGGTTCTTGCCGGCCTCATGTCAACTGGTCAACAAGCGTCGGGAGCGAGGGACGCTCGGCGGGTACTTCGAACCGAAACGACGCAATGTGCGCGGGTCCGAATAGCGATCCTGTTACCGAGGTGCGTTGCATCGGCGCCGTCCGGTCGGCAGTCGATTCCGACGCTGACCACAGCGTCGAAGCGGGCCTGGCGCGAGGAGGCGTGCCGCTGTTCGTGCAGGTCAGGCAAGGAAGTGGGTGGCGTCGGCATGCCGCGCGGGTAGTTCCTCGGTTCGGAGAGCGACTGCGCGATCGCCTGCATCGCCGACATCCGTCAGGACAGCGGTCACGTAAAGGCCGCCAACGGGGCCGACGACATTGTCGGGCGCACACGCGGCGGCAAATGGGGCGCACAGCGGATCGTCGAGCGCGTGGTCGCGAGAATCATCGACGGCGCCGGTCCCTCGTTGCCGGGCAACATCGCGGTAGTCGCGTAGCAATGCCATTGGGTCACCCCGGTTCGACCCGTCCACGCCGTAGACCCACACGGGCAGTGCCGTTGCGCGCGGCACCGAGCCGTAGCAGTCGAAACCGGAAACCACCACCCTGTTTCCCAGCCCATGGTCGCGTCCCAACGCGTTGGGGGCCGGCCAAACCGCGCGCGAACGGACACCGGCAGGCGGGTCGACGACGCGAAGCTGCGACTCGCAGACCGCGGGCGGCATGAGTGCCCGCCCTCTGGCAGCCTGCGCCACGGCTCCAGGATGTCCTGCAGGCACTCAGCGGACAAAGCCGCGTACGACAACAGCGGCACCCGCGGACAAACTGGTCGGTCGCGCGCGCTGTTCACACGCGGGTCGCAAGTTGGCCAATGAGCCGACGCGGGTCACCGGAGCCAGCCGTACTCGATTGCGCGTCGTCATTCGTCCCGGGAGTGATCGGCACCGTCATGAGGACGGTGTCGACGAAGTGGCCGTAAGCCCGAATGGGCCGGGGAGCAGGGAGAAAAAAGGACGAAACCGATACTGGTAGCGGTCCGTGCCCGAGCCTTGTCGCCAGGGGTGCGGGAGCGGGCGACGCATCACCCAGAGTTCTGGCGGCTACGTCCGATCGCCTCGCGCACGGGGCCGGGCGCGGTACGGGGCTGGCGGACTGAATCCGGCGTGGCCGGAGTACCTTGCGACGAAGGAGCCGGAATAGGTCTCAGCCGGTCCGACGCGCGGTCGCTGCCCGAAGGAGGATGCGTTCGACGGCCGCAGCGCAGACCGTATCGTCCGGGTCCCGCCGGCCACCGTATCGACCCCAGCTCGCTATACCCCAACCAACGATGGCGACGCAGGACCGCCGTCGCCGTTACCGGGTGCGCGAGCACCCATGGGAGGTCGAGATGCTGGTCGCACCGGTCCCGTGGGACGAGAAGGAGACGTACGAAGTGAGCGGCAGGACATATACGGTCCACCCGTTCGCGCGTCTCTTTCCGCTGATCGAGGGTGAGGCGTTCACCCGTTTCGTCGAGGACGTGGGCGCGCACGGCGTGCGCGAACCGATCCTGGTCGCGGGGCCGGATGCCAGCGTGATCGTGGATGGGAGGAACAGGCTACGCGCGGCAATAGAGGCACGCACTACTCCGGTCTTCAAGGAACTGCCGGCCGATGCCGATCCCTTCGCAGTGATCATCAGCGCGAACATCCGTCGGCGAAACATGCGCAAAGGGCAGTACGCCATGATCGGCGCGTTGCTGCTACGGGCGGCAATATGGCAGGACCTGAGAAAGGACCAGGTGGCCGCACGGCTATCCGTCGCGGATTCATACCTGAGGCGGGCCGAACGCGTCCTGAGGGTTGCGCCGGATCTCGCGGCGCAGGTCCTGCAAGGGTCGCTCGAGCTCAACGCCGCCGCCGAGACATGCAAGGAGCCGGCGCCTCCTGGCAGGGACGTGCCCCAAGCGGCGCCGGCCGCCGGCGAGACAAGCACGGATCGCACCGACGACGATTCGCAGTCTTCGGCGCCGAGCGGCAAGCGGACCACGACTCCCACGGAATCGACGTCCCGGGGCGAGAACCCACAGGGCGGGAAGGCTCGATCGACGCGCAAGGAGAACGCTTCCGACGCGATGTCGGCGCCGGCCGGGGAGGTGTCTTCCCAGCCGGCTTCCACCGCGACGGCGACCGAATCGGCGAGGGGTGCAGAGGCACCGGGACGGTCGCCGGAGCTGACCACTCCACCGCTGCTTCTGTCTTGCTTGCGTGTGACACTCGGCGACATCGATTTGGATCCGTGCTCGAGCGACACGGCGAAGGACAGCGTCGCGGCCGGGGAGTGGTACTCGCCGGAGCAGGACGGCTTGAGCCTGCCATGGCAAGGCACCGTCCATGTTTTTCCGCCGCTCGAGCGCGTCGGCGAGTTTGCAGACAAGCTTCTGGCGGAACTGGCCTCTGGCCGCGTGCGCCGGGCGTCGTTTCTCGGGCCCGCCGATCTTCGCTCCGACTGGGCGGTGAAGCTGCTGGAGTCGCCCGGGTTCGACGGCGTGGTGGTCGAGCGTGGGCGCCGGAGTGCCAGCGCCGCCGGCGACGGGGCCCAGGACATGGGGCGTCTGGCACTCTTTCTGCTAGGGCTGGGCTCAAGTCCTTCGTCCAAGGTATTCGGCGTTTGGGGCGTGCCGCTGACGTCGACGCTACGGGAATAGCAGAGCAGGGCGGCGGCGAGGTGACGGCTGGAAGGACCACCGAGGACAGCGGGCGGCAAACCGAACCCCCGGGGACGCCGAACGCGAGCTCTGCGGCGCCAACCGATCCAAAGAGCGACCTCCCGTTCACCTGCATGCGGGCGATGCGCAAGGGGTGCCCGAAGCCTGATAGGCGATGGTTGACGGCAAGAGCCATCATGGACATCGGGCGACGGAAGGCCAGTCCCCGGGTTCGACGAAGCGCTCGCCGTGCTGCCGGGGAACACGCTGCGCGTGGCACGCAACCACGCGTTTGCCCCACAACGGCGACGGCGCGGAGCACCACGGAGTTCGAGGTGGTGCACCCGGCGCCGGTCGTCGACAGCGACGCGCCGCTGCCGCCGGACGAGCCGATGGGAACGGTTCCGCCGGGCCGCGTCATCGTGCACGCGGCGGCGCCAACGCGTTCGGCACTGAGGTGACCACTCCCTCCATGACGGCTGAGGCCGGAGTACCGTCACGTTCCGCTCGGGATCGAGTCGACGCGCATGATCGCAAGTGCCACGAGCATGCGAACGAGGGTCTCGCCGGTGATCGTCAGTCAGTCGCGAGAGCGGTGCGAACCACCGCGGGGCACTTGGCGATGTAGGCAAGCACCTCGTGCAACGCCATCCCGGAGATATTGCACTTTACCGCCTGCAAGAGGAGTCGCACGCTACCCCTGCGGCGGCCGGCGACGCCGACCGGATGCAGGAGTGCAGCCCGGCACACGAATGCGACGCGCTGACACGCACGCGCCGCCCCGATGCCGGAGGTCGGACCCCACGGTGGCGCGGCAACGGCTCGCTCGTCGCCGAACACCTTCCGCATAGTTGTATAAATGAAATAAAATCAACAGTTTACATGGTTTTCTGAAGGGTAAGTGCAGCGCCTCATGCGCATCCTTTCTGGTGGCCTTAAATCTACTTTTTACAGTAATTTACAGGTATTTCGGTATAATCTGTAGGAGGGTACAGACCGGTATGAATACGCGTGCGCGTACATCCTTGTACCTTTACCAAAGAGTGGCTCTAAAATTACGCAGACGATTGCTAAAGAAGGATTTGTACTCTACAGAGTGCGTTGCCATGAAGCCGCGATCTGGAGTCGGGAGTTCACGTTAAGTACTTGTTTTACATACTGTTACGCAGTTCCAGAAACATTGAAATAGGTGGACCAGAACAAGCGGCCAACGCCGCTCGATCTGCTGCTCGGGGCACCGCGGCACCCGCAGGCGTGGAACCTCGCACGGACGATGCCCGGGCTGCGGTGCCCGTTCAACGACAAGGAGTACGATGCGCTCCTGACGATGAGTCGATGCTTGGCCTGCTGACGCCCCGAGCCACTGGCAGGGGGCGACCGTTCCGGGCGCCGGACTTCTCGATCTCGGCTGGCGGAGCGCGCGGCTCGGTGCTGAGGTCGAAAGCGGCCGAGGAAATTTGCCGACCGCCGCGTTCCTGGAGTTGGGCCCTGGGGCACGGGCAGCGTGCTCGTGCACGACCGCATCCCGGACTTCGGCCGCGAGCGCCTCCGAGCCAGCCGCGAGATCGCCACCCGCGGCGCCTTCGGGAGCGAATGCCTGGGAGGGATCAGCGCCGTTGCTGCTCGTGGGCGCCGTGGGCGAAGGCCGGAACGACCCGCAATGAGGCGGCGCGCGGCGGCCATGCCGCGGAGCCCCGAGTTTGTGGAGTTCTTCGACATTCAAGGCTCGGCCGACGACGTCGGAGACGGCAAGCAGCCGACCGCCCGGCAACGGCAGGGACGCACGCATCCGCGAAACGCGTGAGCGGCAAGCGGGTACGCTACAGGAGCAGCACGCTCAACGCGTCCGAGCAGGCTGCGGAGGACGGCGCGGCAGCATCATCTGCTACTGCGACCGTCCGTTCGCCAACCGCGAGGGGATGAACGAGGTGTCGCTTGACACGTTGCGGACCACAGTCGGAGAGAACGATGCGGTGATCTGCGCCGGCGAAGTGGCACGGGTTTGCACGCTCAAGAAGAGCCACATCGAACGCATCCGCCGGCTCCCCGGGCGCAAGCTGCTCGCGCGCGGCAACCACGACTTCGACCGGAAGGGGCGGGTCGCAGAACCAGGGTCCGACCAATGCGCGGTGGCGGCCGTGGTGGCATCGTCGTCACTCATCGTGACGGACCTGAGCCCGGCGCCGCTACCCGACAACCCCGTCAACGTGCACGCGTACGTCTACAACGTACCGCTGCTGCCTGGATCACAGATCAACGTCTGCGTCGAGCACACCGGATACCGGCCGTTCCCGCGCGACGGGGTGCGGCTCGCCGAGGACACATGAACGACGACGTGCTGACGCTCGTGATCGGCGAGGCGGGAGCAGGCAAGTCGTACTGGGCCAATCAGAGGCCACGGGAGCTGCCGGGATACCCCATCGAGGTCACGCGCCGGACGAAGACGCGCATCAGGCAAACGGGCAAAGCGGACGGCGAGACCGAGGTGGACGAGGCGCTACGCGAGCCGGCCGGCAAGGTGCTCGAGACACGGTTCACGTCTATCGTCTGGCGGAAGATGCTCTTCGCCTGTGCCCGACGGGCGAATGTCGCAGTCGTTGCCTACGTGGTGTACACCCCGAACCAGCTAGCGGTACAGCGCCGCCTGACAAAGCGCCGAAGACGACAAGGCGCGACGGGCAGCGCCACACGCTCGAAGCACTACGGTCGCTGGGTGCTGAATCACACAGTCACCCACGCCAACGAATTGACAGCCGTCAGCTTCGTCGATAGTTCGACGAAACCTACGATCGTCGCAAGCATCGACCGGCGGAGGGCCGCCAGCGAGCAGTTGCTTGGCGAGGGCACATGGGCGGAGCAGACAGTCGCCGCCATCCGCGAGGCCTGGGACCTGCGCAGGGGGCCGCGGCCCAAGGACAAGCGGATCGACTCCGAGGCGCACGTGCACGAAAGCGTGCGGACGGGACCGCACTCGCAGGTGGACACACACGCCTACCTGGGGCGGGGCGTCCGGCTCGGCAAGCGAACGACCATCCGCCGGCATGCGGTCCTGTACGTGCGGTCGAGGGTAGGAGACGACTCGACAATAGGGCGCTACGCAACGCTCGGCGTCCACACCACCTGCGGAAGCCGCGTGCGCATCGGCATCGGCGTGAGCATCGGGCGCGAAGCCACGATCGGCGACCGGACGACGATCGGCGACCGGACGACGATCGGGTCGCGCACGAAAGTCGGGGAAGGAACCCGGATCGGAAGGCACTGTGAGATCGGGCAGGGGTGCCACATCGGGCGAGACTGCACGCTCGGCGATCACGCCACTATCGAGCCGGGCTGCATCGTCAGCGCCGAGACGACGATCAAGGCGCACACGACGCGGCGCCGCCGTCAGAACAATCGCGGAACCAAGGCAGCTAGGGAGCTAGGGCGTTGCCAGGACACCGGGCTACAAACGACCGATGACCAACACCGAGAAGACCCCGAAGCTCGATAGCCGCGAGCTGCTCGTCATCATGCAGTTCGGGCACGTCCACGGGGGGGCGGTACAGCGGGCCGGTGGCGGACACGAAGACGATGCGCGATTAACCCCGAGTAGCCTCGACACGCTCGGGTGGACGAGACCGCTACCAGCGAGGAAGAGCGCGCGTCGTCAACGACCCGAAGACGGTGGCACAGCGCAGTGGACGCGTCCACCAGGAGAGTTCACAAGGTCGGAGTCAGGTGTCCACGACGACCGCGCCAGGAGTAAGCCAGAAGACCGAACCGTCCAGCGGTTGAATCGAACACGCCGCCACGACCACCGGAACGGGCCGCGTCCGTGACGCGGTAACGAGGCCAATCGGCGTCAATCGGGTAGATGCTCTACCGCTACGCGCCAACCTCCGGCCACAACGACGAGACGAGGAAGGTTTCCGGATTCAAGTACAGCAAGGTCGGCTGGACGATGTTCGCGCACTCCGGACCGCTCGACCTGCGCGCGCTCAAACCCGAGCACATCCACTTCGGCGACATCGTCCACGCCCTCGGGCAGATCAACCGCTTCGTCGGCCAGACACGCCGGCCGATCTCGGTGGTCTGGCGCAGCCTGCTCGTCGCCGAGCTCGTGCGCTTCGAGCACTTCGACACGCAGCTCGAGGCGCTGCTGCACGCCGCCGCCGAAGCCTACGTCGGCGACTGGATCAGCCCGCTCTACGGGATGGTCGACGAAGGCATACAGGGACTGAAGGAACGGATCCAGGAGACGGCGTTCGCCGCGGCCGGACTGCCCGACAGGAACGCGCTGTTGTCGAAGCCGGTCCGGCAGGCCGACCGCCTGATGACGCGCTACGAGGCGGAGAGCGCCTGCGGCTACGGCCGCGTCGTGTCGTGGCACGAGCCGCTCACCGGCCCCGAGCGCGAACGCGTCGAAACCGCGTTCAAGGGCATCGGCTCACCGTCGCAACGACAGCCCGAGCAGGAGTTCCTGCACTGGCGCTTCCTGCACAGGTGTGAGGAGCTGCTCGCCGACGACGTGCCCCTGCGCCGCACGCTCGACGAGGCCAAGCACGTGTACCGGGACGATGTCGACCCGCGTGAGTCCATAGGAACGCGTCGATCCGGGGACCTGGCCGCGAGCGGGACGCTACACTTCGGCGTCCGCGGGAAAGCCCATGCCGATAGTCGTCAACCGGAAGACCAACGCCCTCGAGGTGGTCGGCTCCTGCGAGTGGTCCTGGTCGGACGACATCGCGTGGTGCGCGAGGCCATTGCGCGCGGCAGCCTGTGCACCGAGTTCGGTCCGCCGCTGAGCGACGACGAGAAGGCCATCGAGGCGCTGGGCCGCGAGCTTGGTCACTAGCCGCGGCACCAATCGCGCCGGACTCGGCTGGGATCCGCCCGAGCCGGAGCTGCTGCAGTAGGCCGGCCGCGAGCTGCAACGCAACCCCGGCCGGCTACAGCCTCAATGGACGGGTCAAAACCGGCCATTTGTGGACACCTCAAAACCGGCCATTTCCGGCGGCCCGAGACTGGAGTTGAGATCTACTTCACGGCGTCCTCTGTTGGCAACGTGTTTGCCGGCGCGCTAACCGTCACGCCCGAAGCCCCTGGGCAGCTCGACAGCCTCCAGTACCGACAGATCCAACTCGCAGACCTGTTCGAGCAACTCCGCGGTCGCGGACCCGGCCAGCGATTCCGGCAACGCGTCCCGCCACTCCCGGTACTGTTCCTGCAACGCCAGGAGCGTCTGCACGGCGTCGTTCCACTGCTGTGGCCGCGACCTCCGGTCCGCTGGCCGGCGGTACCGGATCCGCGAGTCGCCGGCCTTGCGCCGCTCCCGGTAACGTGCCTGCCGCTCCGCGTTCGTCAACGCCACACGACCATGCTACACCGTTACGTAACGGGGCGAGGGGGAAGCGGTCGGCCGAGCGATCGAGGCGCAAGCGTGGCGACAGACCCACCGCAGGGATGCCTTGTCTGGTCCGATCTTCCGGGTGGTTCCGAGCCGGAAGTCGGAGTTGGTCATGCCCGGCCGGGGTACCCCTCGCGAGACGCAACGGCCGGGCTGGGCCGGACGGTGTGGTCGACGACGACGAGCGGGAAAGGGCGTTGCGTCGAGCGACCACTCGAGTGCCGCGGAAGGCTCGTCTGGCGCACGCGGCGGCGGTGGGGACGGTCGGTGTCGGTTGTTGCGCCAGACGAGCCTGGAGGCGGTGCTCTCGCGCGCGGGGACCACGTCCGGATGGGCGTTGACGCTCGGCCGCGCGCGAATCCTCGGCTCGGCTGTGCAACGCCGGGGCAACTGGCGGAAGGCTGCGGACGCCTTCGGACGCCAGCGCAACGCCGGCTACCGGAGAGCAGGTGGAGGAAACGTGCCCACGGGGTTCGGACTGCGGCCCGGTGCGAAAGCGCCGGATGAGCCACCGACTCCGCACCGGTTAC
Organism: Acidobacteriota bacterium; assembly: GCA_011523485.1. The sequence continues at coordinate 2,457 of WTGR01000739.1, read as the reverse complement.
GCGCCTCCCGTCGACTCTACCAAGGTGGTCCGTACCCTGGTGCGCCAGCTTCGCGGCCCGCACTTGAGCACGTGTGCGTGATGCAGGAGCCGGTCGAGCAGCGCGGTGACTGCGGCGGTGTCGCCGAGCAGCTTGCCCCACTCGTCGACCGGCCGGTTGGAGGTGAGCATCGTGGAGGCCCGCTCGTAGCGGCGCATGATCAGCTCGAGCAGGTCCTCGGCGGCGGTGTGGGGCAGCTTGCGCATGCCGAGGTCGTCGATGATGAGCAGGTGCGCGCGGGCCAGCTCGGCGAGGTAGTCCTTGCGGGTCTCGGCGAGCGTCGCCTCGGCGAGTTCTTCGAGGAAGGTGTGGGTTTCGCGGTAGAGGACGCGGTATCCCTGCTGGATCGCGGCGCGGCCGATGGCCTGGGCAAGATGGCTCTTCCCGGTACCGGGCTGGCCGATGAGCAGGACGTCTTCGCGCTTTGCGATGAAGCGTGCGGTGGCGAGCTCGAAGACGAGCGCGCGGTTGATCTTCTTGTTGAAGGCGAAGTCGAAGCCGTCGAGCGAGCGGTCGGGGTCCCGGAATCGGGCCTGCTTGTGCCGGCGTTCGAGCAGGCGGTCCTCGCGGCGCTGGAGCTCGTCGGAGACGAGCGCGGCGAGCAGGTCGATGGGGGCCATCTGCTCGGTCTGGGCCTGGAGCAGGCGCGTCTCAAGGACATTTGCCATGCCGGAGAGGCGCAGCTTGCGCAGCGCCTTGTCGAGTTCGACGAGATTCATGAGGGGTCTCCTGTTCTGCGGTCGATCAGATCGCGGTAGACGGTCAGTTCTCGGATGAGCGGGTCGACTTGGCGCAACGACAGCGGCGGCGCGACGCGGTGGCGGTCGAGGTAGCGCTTCAGGAAGCGGTAGGTGGGCACGCCGAGTTCGAGCGCGCCGGTGGCGGCGTCTTCGACGACGGCGGGACCGTGCTTCTTGACGAGGGAGAGGACGCCGAGGATGCGTCGGACGCCGGCGGCGCCCTCATGCTGGTGGATGTGGTCGCAGACGGTGGAGATGGCGGGGCCGGCCCGCTTGGCGGCGGCGAGCAGGGCGAGAGTCTTCGGCGGGGTGCGCGCGGGCCGGTCGTCGTCGGCGATGCGATGCCAGCCGCGTGACGTGCGCAGGTGCTCGCGCAGCAGCTGGCCGGTGCCCGGGTCGAGGAGGCGGACGTGGATGTCGTCCCACTGCACGTCGACGCGGCGGCCGACCCAGCCGGGCGGCGCCGAGTAGTAGGCCGACGCGACCTCGACGCAACCGTCCAGATGCACGGTGCGGCGGCCGTACTGGTAGTAGCGGAACGGCTCGAGGGGCAGCGGGCCGAGCGCTGGACGTTCCTCGGCGAACATGGCGGCGACCTGGCGCTTGGTCGTGCCGTGGATGCGGGTGTCGGCCCAGCGCCGGTCCCAACGGTCCAGGTACGCCTGGCCGTCGCCGAGGTGCTCGAAGCGGAGGCCGCGCAGCGGCGTCCTTTTCGTGTGGCCGACGCTGGCTTCGACCTTGCCTTTCCGATCGGGATCGCGGACGCGGCACGGCAGGGCGACCACGCCGTAGTGGGCGAGCACGTCGCGGTAGAGCGGATTCAGCGTCGGGTCATAGATGTCCGGGGCGAGGACGCCCTCCTTGAGGTTGTCGAGTACGACGACGCGTACAGTGCCGCCCAGCCGGCGAAACGCCCGCTCGTGCAGCTCGGCCCAGACTTGCGCGCTGGAGCGGTGAACCAGCAGCCGGACGGCCTTGCGCGAATAGCCCAGGGTCAGGACGAAGAGCCGTGTCCGCCGGTACTTGCCGGTGTCGGCGTCACGGACCATCGGTCCGTCGCCGTAATCCACCTGTGCTTCTTCACCCGGGGCAGTGGCGATCACCGCCCGGGCCTCGACGGCGGGCTGTTGCCGGACGGTCGAGACGAAGCGCCGCACGCTGGCATAGCCCGCCGGGAAACCGTGGTCGTCGACCAGGTCCTGCCAGATGGCCGTGGCGTTGCGCCCGCGGCCGAGCGCGTCGATGATCAGCTCGCGGTAGGGCTCGCACGCGCTCGCCCGCGGCGCCCGGCTGGGCCGTTGCGCGGGAACGGGTGCGGTGTCGTCCGGGCCCTTGCCAGCCGTCGTGGCCGGCGCAGAGTCGGTGGACACCTCCGCGGAAATGGCCGGATTTGCCGGACGAGCGGGAGGGCGGCCACGGCCGCGCACGGTCAGGCCGGCCGCCTTCAGGTAACCGCTGGCGGTCTCACGCCGGACCCCGGTGGCCTCTTCGATCCGCCGCAGCGACCAGCCGAGGCGTCCGAGCGCAAGGATCTGTTGTCGTTTCTCTTTGCTCAAGACGTTGCTCATGCCGGGGCAGGAACGTCGAGTTCCCGACCCGCGTCAACGTCTCGGACCGCTATCGGAAATGGCCGGTTTTCAGCCGTCCACTAATGGCCGGTTTTGGGTGTCGACCGAGG
>WTGR01000385.1 GCA_011523485.1 Acidobacteriota bacterium | reverse complement strand
ACAACGAGAACCCGACCGACTCGAAGACCGCGACGCTGCGCAACCTGATGATGGTCCGACGCAACTACGATGCGCTGGTCTCGGGCGACGGCGCGTGCGCGGGGTGTGGCGAGAAGAGCGTCCTGCGCGCGGTCGCGGGGGTGACCGAAGCGTACCTGCGGCCGATCTTCCACGAGAAGGCGGGGCGGCTCCGTCGGGTGGCGGACGAGCTGGACGCGAACGGCGCGGGGCGGCTCGCGGCGCTGGCCGAGCGCGATCCCGAGCAGCACAAGCTGTTCGTGCGCACCGTGGCCCACGTGCTGATGGGGCTCGGCGGCGACACCGACGAGGACACGACGGCCCGCCTCGAGGCCCACGGTCCCATCTCGAACGAGGACGTCGTGGGCGCCATCACCGCCATCATGCGGCAGGAGGCTTTCAACCACCAGGAGCTGCAGGCGCTCGACGGAAGGCTGCCGAACGGCCAGTCCGTCATGGCGATGGCCGCGCACACCGGCTGCAACACGGTCTACGGCTCGACCCCGCCGAACAATCCGCATCCCTATCCCTGGATGAACTCGCTGTTCCAGGACGGCTCGACCATCGGCTGGCTGATCGGCGAGAGCTTCATCATGGACCACGGGCGCCGCTCGGTCATTCCGGAGCGGCTCGGGACCTGGCTCCTGGAGCGGGACGACGACATCATCGACGAGCAGCGCTACTACGAGTTCACCCACTTCTCCGACAACCTCATGACCGACGCGGAGATCAACGAGATGCCGCGGGTCTGGATCATCGGCGGCGACGGCGGGATGGGGGACATCGGCTACCAGAACGTCTCGAAGATGATTCTGCAGAACCGGCCGAACGTGAAGGCGCTGATGCTCGACACGCAGGTCTACTCGAACACCGGCGGTCAGAACTCCGACTCGACGCCCATGCTCGGCGGCGGCGACATGAACGCGTTCGGCGCGGCCAGCCAGGGCAAGTGCATCGAGAAGAAGACGGTCGCCGAGACGTTTCTCGCCGGCCACGGCTCGCCCTTCGTCGCGCAGGTTTCCATCGCGAACGCGCCGAAGCTGTTCCGATCCATTCTCGACGCACTCGACTACCGCGGCACGGCGTTCCTGCAGTGCTTCACCACCTGCCAGCCGGAGCACGGCGTCGGCGACGACATGGCCCTCGACCAGGCGCAGCGGGTGCGCGACTCGCGCGGCGCCCCCGAGTTCGTCTTCAATCCCCGCATGGGCGAGACCTACGAGGAGGCGCTCGACCTGAAGGGCAACCCCAACCTGCAGGGGGACTGGTACAAGACGAAGTTCAAGGCCACGGGCGAGCCCTACCGCTACACCGTGGCCCACTGGTGCGCGACCGAGGCGCGCTTCCGCAACCACCTCAAGAAGGTCAAGGAGGAGGAGGCCGCGAAGCTCATCCCGCTTGAGAACATGCTGGTGCGTCTGACCCAGAACGACGTCGTGTACCGGCGCCACCTCGATCCGGAGCACCGCGCCTACGTGCCCGACTTCGGCGTCTACATCAAGACGCTGCCGGCGAAGGGCAACAAGCCGGTGACGATGAAGCTCTCGCGCCAGCTCGTCCTGTTCTGCGTCGAGCGCCGCAAGGCGTGGCGCCTGCTGCAGAGCAAGGTGGGGATCCAGAACACCGAGTACGCCGCGCAGCGCGCCATCCTGGCCGATGTCGACGCGGGGATCATCTCGAAGGAGGATCTCTTCGACCGCGCCCAGGAACTGATGGAGGAGCGCGTGCTCGGGCCGGCGGCGACGAAGACGGCGTAGGGACGGAGAGGATCGCGCGTTGAAGGTCAGGGTCGAGGGCGGGCGACTGCAGTTCGACGAGCCGTGCTCGTTGCCCGCGGGAACGGTGTTGGATCTAGTGCTCGACGATGACGGCGACGACATGGACGTCGGCGAGTAGCGGGCCCTTCACGACGCGATCTCCGACGCCTGGACGGCCGCGAAGGCGGGATGTGTCCGCCCGGCGCAGGAGATTATCGCTACGTTGCGCCGCCGGTGACCACGACTAGTGTCCTGCCCGACAATTGCGTTTAGGCAATTTGCGGCCCGTGGTCGCGGCAAGGCAGACAACCGCCGCCGTTTTTTCGGGCATTTTCGCGCCTCTCCGGCCACACGACCGCTCACAATTCTGTAAAGGCATTTGTCAGGCGCGACACTAGGTGGCGCATACTTGGGCCAGTGACGCGCTCGGCGCCGCCCGTGCGGTGTACGGTCTGGCGTTCAACCCCATGTTGACCTTGAAGTCGCTGTGCTTCGCAGACGGCGACTTGGCCACTCTGCCTCGCGACGTGTGCCCGCGCCTGGTCGAGGCGGCCTCCAACGTCAATCCGGCGAGGTTGCCGAAACTCGAGTATCTGGCTGGCGTCGCCGCGGGAGCGTCACGCTGAATTCGAGACCGCCGGCGGATCTGCTGCGCGTTGCGAAGCGGATCGTGTGGTTCAAGCCTTCGGTGGAGACGTTGGCCGACCCGATGCTGTTCCTGAGTCACGTGATGACCTATTGCTTCCTCGATGTCGCGGTGCCCTACATCGCAGGTACCTGTGACGAGCACCGTTTCCGCGTCGTGCACGGTCGCGCTCATGTATTCGGGGCTACGTTGGGAGGCGAATACGCGGTAGACGGCCACAAGATCGTGTCCGACGCGATGGATGCGGAGCATTTCAGTGACGATCGAGGAAAGAAGGCAATGGGGGCTGCTTGGGTCCCGATCCCGGACGTGATCGCTGCACGCCTCCGACTCGATCTTGAGGCTGACTCGCCCAGTGAGCTTTGACATGGTGTCCCTGTCACTCGTTCTGGACTTTCTGGCTGGCGAGGGGACCCGCGCGACGTACGCCGCGGTCGCGACGGCCACCGGCGCGCCACACGCCCGGGCGCTACGCACCGAATGGGAGTTCAGCCGTGTCGACCAGCGGACGGCGTGGGTAGTCCTGGCCGCAGAGGGCTACCAACCGCCCGCGACGAAACACACGCCCCGGCCGGCCGATAGCGAGATCATCCGTGACGGGGACAATTCGGCGCGCCGCGCCGCTGAGTGGGGGCGCTCGCGAACCCACGTTGCGGCATCTATTGGGACCGCGAGTACCACGGCCGCGAGCGACTACGGGGCATCCTCGCCTGAGTTGGAGACACTTCGGCGCCTGGTCGCAATCCGCTGTCCTACCGTCCGGTTTGGTGGGTTCACGCCGTCCGGGGCCGCCAACGGGGAATACTCATTCCGGCTCCCCACCGGCCGGTCCGCGTGGATTCGCTCCCCTATGGCACCGAAGGGCGGACAGCGACACGAACATCCGGGACGTTGGCTGTGCCGACTCACGAACCGGCCGCGCGACCCGTGGAAGTACGCCCGTTCCGTTGATGACGTTGTGGACTGGTTGACTGTCCAGGCGCAAGGCTGGTGACGCGATTGCGGCTTCCTCATGAACCAGCCGCACCGAGCCTCGAGTCTCTCGCCGGCGTCGCACCGGGAGCGTCATCCTGAACCATGAACAGCCCGCAGAACTGCTGCGCGTCGCAGAGCGGATGGTGTGGTTCAAGCCGCCGGAGGAGGCGCTGGCCGATCCGGTCCTCTTCTTGAGCCACGTGATGACATACGGCACGGTCGATGACCTCCTCGTGATGCGGACGCATTTCACCGACGAACAACTGCGCCAAGTTCTGCGGGCCGGTCTGCCGGGCGTCTTCGATGCGCGCTCCTGGGCGTACTGGCACGCCGTGCTTGACGTCCGGCCGGTGCCGCCCCTGCCGACGAGGCGCCTGCCGGGCGTCGACGATGCGCAGCTCGCGCCGCGTTGAACATCGATGGTTGACCGTCGCGGCGGGCCGGCGACCGGCGTCGCGTTCGCTGCGTGCGCCGGGGTCCGGACTGCACCGTGATACGCTGAGAAACTGCGCCGCAGAACGGCGCCGGTCTTGTCGTCCATGCGCGAGCAGCGGTCCGTCAATCCCTTTGTGCCCGGTCGCGGCGTGCTGCCGCCCTGTCTGGCCGGCCGGGACGCCGAACAGCGCGAGTTGATGCGGTTGCTCGCCTACCTCCAGGCGGGGCGGGGGGCGCCGCGGGACGCCGTGGTGTCCGGTCCCCGTGGCAACGGGAAGACCGTGTTGTTGCGGTGGCTGCAGGGCGAGATCGAGGCCAGCGGGGAAATCGACGTCGTCTGGCGCACGCCGAGCGACCTGCCGGCCCTCGATGCGCTCGCCACGGCCCTGGCGCCGCCGGATCGCTTTCGGTCGCTGCTCCCGGACAAGTTGTCGGTCTCGATCGGCGTCGGACGGCTGGGCTGGGAGCTGGGCGGCGACCCGGGCACGCTGACCGACCTGTTGACCCTGCGTTGCGCCCACCGGCCACTGGTCGTCCTGCTGGATGAGGCGCACACGCTGGACGTGGCGGTAGGACGGGCGTTGCTCAATGCCGGCCAATCCACTGCGGCGGCCGCGCCCTTCCTGCTGGTGCTCGCGGGCACTCCCGGCCTGACGCTGTGCCTCGACCGGATGTCCGCGACGTTCTGGAACCGCGCGAAACACATCGGCGTCGGTCTGCTCGACGAGGACGCAGCGGCGGACGCGCTCGTGCGACCGCTCGCCGAGCAGAACCCCGCGATCACGTTCGACGCGGCGGCGTTGCGGCGGGTGCTCGACGAGAGCCAGTGCTATCCCTACTTTCTGCAGCTCTGGGGGGCGGCGTTGTGGGACGCGGCGACGCAACAGGCCGCGGGGCTGATCGACGAGGCCATGGTCGAGCAGGCGAGCTGCGTCTTCCAGATCGAGCGAAACGCCTACTACGAGCACCGCCGCGACGAGCTGGAGCGGCAGAACCTGCTGCCGGCCGCCGGCGCGATAGCCGATGCGTTCGCCGGCCGCGCCATGCTCGCCCAGGACGAGCTGAACGGGGTCATCGCCGATGCTCTGGCCCTCGACTCGATTCCCGAGACAGTGCAGCACCGCGACCGGCTGGCCATGGTCGGTTACGTCTGGAAGCCGCCCGGAGCCGGTGATCGATGGCAGCCGGGCATTCCGAGCCTGATGCGCTACCTGCGGTCCCCGGCGGCTTCCGGATCGGTCACCGACGCGCGAACCTGACCGCCGCGCGCGGGTCAGAGGCCTCCGGCGAGCTCGTCCGCGGTGACGTAGCGCGGCTGGATGTCGATAGGCACGCCAGCCAGCCGGTCGAGCACCCGCTGCACCTCCGGCCGCACCACGCCCAGCGTTTCCAGCACGCGATTCGCCTCGTCGTAGTCGCCCTCGGCCTGGATGGTCATCAGCCGCCGCGTCAGCCCCTCGACCGCGCCCCGGATGCGCGCGTGGTCCACCCGGAACCGGCCGTCCACGCCGACGGTCACGGCGCCGGCGTCGAGGAAGGTGTTGAGCTGGATCGCCACGCCGCGACCGTGCGCCGCGCCGATGCCGAAGCGGATCGAACGAAACGTCGAGGCGAGGAAGGTCGTGTAGATCTGCCGCTCCAGCGAGCGGTCGATGACGCCCTTGTCGATGAGGCGATGAAGCGCCCAGAGACCCGAGACGTCGGCTTTCGCCTCCTCGATGGTGCTGTAGGTCTCGCGGAGGGCCTGACGGACCGTGGTCTCGCCCCCGTCGCCCGCGACGGTGTGCGGTCCGAGGCCGTGCATCAGCTCGTGCATCAGGATGTGGGTGAAGAACGCGTCGAAGGAGACGTCGACCCGTTCGTTGAACGCCAGCGCGACCGCGGCGATGGGCGTCAGCACCTGTCGGAACTTCGCCTCCTGGACGTTCTTCAGCATGACGCGCTTGGAGCCGTGGTCGCGGATGACCCGCTCGTCGTTCGGCAGGTTGAACGCCGCGGTCTGCACGCCGCTGTTGGCGTCGCCGGCGGTGAAGACGACGTTGACGACTCGAATCGGGGCCAGGGCGCCGAGCTCCGGATCGCGCCAGGCGGGATCGATTGGCAGGTTGTCCTCGAGGCCCTGCAACTCCGCCCCGAAACGGGCGAGTTGCGCGGTCTCGGCATCGTCGCGGATGGTGACGAAGGCCTCGAAGGCCGCCTTGTAGTTGAACCACTCGTCCTCGTACACCTCGTACGGGCCGATCGTCGGCTCGATCGCGGCGTCGAGCTCCATCCACGCCACGTCGCTCTCGTAGTATTCGTTCGACGCGAAGGCGTCCGCGCGGGTCCGCAGGTAGCGCGCCAGCGTCGGCTCGGCGGTCAGGTCGGCCGCGGCCCGCAGGTGTTCGGCGGCCACGGCGAGCGGCCCCTGGTACTCCAGGCTGTAAGGCACGGCCCGCAGTTCGCCGTCCGGATCCCGGCGGATGACGGTGAAGAAGCCGGTGGCGGTCGCCCGCTCCTCTGCGGACAGCCCATCGATCCATGCCGCGACCTCGTCGCGCGTGGCGTCGTGTGGATAGTAGGCGGCGCCTGGCGGCTTGGGAGGGACGCCGGGTACGAACGCCCGGTTCGCCTCGACGCGGGACCAGGGTCCCTTGTTCACGAGGAAGAAGGCGAGCTGCGCACGACGGGCCGGACCTCGATCACCCTGGAGCGCGAGCAGCAGGGAGGGGTTGCCGGCCCAGACCTGCTCCAGGAACAGGGCATCCATGACGCGGGCCGCGTCGATTGTCCGCGCGAGCGCCGCGCGCTCCGACCGCGGCAGCGAGGAGATGTCGGCGCCGATGTCGACCGGGGCGAAGAGGGGCGTCATGGTGGTTCCGAGCTGCCCGCCCTGCGCGGGGCTCATGGCGACGAACAGGACGGCGAGGCTGACAGCGATGAGGGCGGCTCTGATCATCTCCTCCGACCTCCTACAATTAGTGTAGACGAGCCTGATGACCGAAGAAACGCAGCTAGCCGTCATCGGCGCCGGTCCGGGCGGCTACACCGCGGCCTTTCTGGCGGCCGACCTCGGACTGCGCGTCACCCTGATCGACGAGGCCGCGCGGCCCGGCGGCGTCTGCCTCTACCGCGGCTGCATGCCGTCGAAGGCGCTGCTGCACGCCGCGAAGGTGGTGACCGACGCGCGCGCCGCAGCCGCCTGGGGCGTGTCGTTCGGCGACCCGACCATCGACGTCGCCCGACTTCGGGCCTGGAAGGACGACGTGGTCGCGAAGCTGACCGGCGGGCTGGCCCTGCTGTCGAGGCAACGGAAGGTCGCCTTCGTGCAGGGCCGCGCATCGTTCGAGGACGCGCACGCGCTGCGCGTCGCTCCGACCGGCGACGAGGCGGCGGACGGCGTCCGGACGATTGCGTTCGAGCACGCCATCGTGGCGACCGGCTCGCGCCCCGCTCGTCCGGCGGCGCTGGCCCTCGACGATCCCCGGGTGCTCGACTCGACGCGCGCGCTCGATCTCGATGGTGTTCCGGGGTCGCTGCTGGTGGTCGGGGGCGGCTACATCGGCCTCGAGCTCGGCACGGTCTACGCGGCCCTCGGATCGGCGGTCACGATCGTCGAGTTGACCGACAGCCTGCTGCCGGGTGCGGATCCGGATCTCGTACGGGTGCTGGCGCGGCGGATCGCCGGCACCGTCCACGCGGTGCACCTGAAGACGGCCGTGAACGGGCTGGCCGCCTGCCCGGACGGGATCGACGTGACGCTCGAACCGGCCGGCGCCGCCCTGCGGACGGAGCGGTTCGACCAGGTGCTGGTGGCGGTCGGTCGGTCGCCGAATTCTGAGGTGCCCGGTCTCGTCGAGCGGACGCGGGTGGAGCTCGACGCCCGCGGGTTCATCCGGGTGGATGCGCAGCGGCGCACCGCCGAGCCGTCGATCTTCGCCATCGGCGACGTCGCGGGAGAACCGATGCTCGCGCACAAGGCCTTCGCCGAGGCCCGCGCCGCGGTCGACACGATTGCGGGCAACGCAGCCTCGTTCGCCCCGCGGGTGGTGCCGGCGGTCGTCTTCACCGATCCGGAGGTGGCGTGGTGCGGGCTGACCGAAGCCGCCGCCGCGGCGTCCGGCCGCGCGGTGACGGTGGCCCGCTTTCCCTGGGGCGCCTCGGGGCGGGCGCTCACCCTGGACCGGCCCGATGGCGCGACCAAGCTGGTGCTCGATCCCGGGTCGGGCCGGGTGCTCGGGGTGGGACTGGTCGGCGCCGGGGCAGGAGAGCTGATCGCGGAAGGCGTGGTCGCGGTGGAGAAGGGCCTGACCGCGGCCGACCTCGCCGGCGCCATTCATCCCCATCCGACCGTGTCGGAGACCTTCGCCGAAGCCGCCGAGGTCTTCTTCGGACGCAGCACGCACGTCTACCGTCCGAAGCGGCGCTGACTCCCTTGTCCCGCTTTTCGCCCGCAGAGTCGCGCTAGCCCGACAATCGTCGCCTGCGGCTCCGCTCGCCGCCCAGCCGGGCCTGACCAGGAGGTCTACGCCGCTACTACGGCGCAGACTCCTGGGAGGCGCAGCGGTCGAACGCCTCGGCCTGCTCGTGCGCGTGGTAGGAGCTTCGCACCAGCGGTCCCGACTCCACGTGCCCGAACCCGAGGCCGAGCGCCTGCGACTTGAGGTCGGCGAACTCGTCGGGGTGGTAGTAGCGGGCCACGGGCAGGTGCGCAATGGACGGCCGCAGGTACTGGCCGATGGTGAGGATGTCGCAGCCCGCGCCCCGCAGGTCCCGCAGCGCCGTCAGAACCTCGTCGCGCGATTCGCCGAGGCCCACCATGATCCCGGACTTGGTCGGCGTGGCGGGGCGGTGACGGCGAGAATGCTCGAGCAGTCGCAATGCCAGCCGGTAGCGCCCGCCGGGCCGGGCGCTGCGGTAGAGCCGCTCGACGGTTTCCAGGTTGTGGTTGAGCACGTCCGGGCCCGCGTCGAGCACCCGCTCGAGATCGCGGGCGCGGCCCGAGAAATCGGGAACGAGCACTTCGATGCGGCAGTCCGGCTTCCGCCGCCGGATCGCGCGGATGGAATCGGCGAACACCGCGGCGCCGCCGTCGGGCAGATCGTCGCGGTCGACCGACGTGACGACCACGTACTCGAGGTCGAGGGCCGCCACGGCCTCGGCCAGACGCTCGGGCTCGGTCCGGTCCACGGCGCCGGGCGTGCCGTGGACCACGTTGCAGTAGCCGCAGGATCGCGTGCAGACGCTGCCGAGGATCATGAACGTCGCCGTGCCGTGCTGCCAGCACTCGCCGATGTTCGGACAACTCGCCTCCCGGCACACCGTGTTCAGGGAGAGACCGCGCGTCAACCGCTCGAGCCGCAGGTAGCCGGGGCTGCCGGGCGCCTTGACGCGGAGCCAGGGAGGCTTGGGGCCGCGCGGCGGTTCTGCGAATCGTGGCGGGCGTCCGCGAACGAGCGGGACGGGAACAGGCTCTGCCATGCCGAATCCGATGGTACCGCGGGTCCGTCGGCAGCGTCCACCGCGGGCGCCGGAGCCCGGCCGTGTCGTCCCGCCTCGCCTTGATCCCAGGCTGGCCAGCCTGTATTCTGTGAGCGGGAAACTGGTTGGCGTAGTTCGGAGGAAATGAATGGCCTATTCGATCTGTGAGCCGTGTGTCGGGACGAAGGACACCGCCTGCGTCGACGTGTGTCCGGTCGATTGCATCCACCCGCGCAAGGACGAGGAAGAGTTCGAAGCCGAGACGATGCTCTACATTCACCCGGACGAGTGCATCGACTGCGGCGCGTGCGTGCCCGCGTGCCCCGTGGAGGCGATCTTCGCCAACGACGAGGTGCCGGACGAGTGGGAGAGCTTCATCGAAACCAACGCCCAGTGGTACGAGGGCAAGTAGCGGTCGTCCATGGCCGCCGGCCGGTTTGCGGCCGGCAGCGGAATCCATCCAGATGGGTCTCATCGATCATCGCTTCGAAGACAACTTCATCACGACCAATCTCGATCGCGTCCTGAACTGGGCGCGGCAGTCCTCGCTCTGGCCGATGGGATTCGGCCTCGCCTGCTGCGCGATCGAGATGATCGCCACGTCGACGTCGCGCTACGACATCGCCCGGTTCGGAGCCGAGGTGTTTCGCGCATCGCCGCGCCAGTCGGACCTCATGATCGTGGCGGGCACGGTGACGAAGAAGATGGCGCCCGTGCTGCGGCGGCTGTACGACCAGATGCCGGAGCCGAAGTGGGTCATCTCGATGGGTAGCTGCTCGAACGCGGGCGGTCCGTTTCCGACCTACAGCGTGCTGCAGGGCGTCGACAAGATCGTGCCGGTCGACGTCTACGTCTCCGGGTGTCCGCCCCGTCCGGAAGCGCTCCTCTACGGATTGATGCGGCTGCAGGACAAGATTCGCAAGGAGAACACGATCCTCCGCAAGGAGCGGGTGATCATGGCGGGGCAGACCGAGCCTGTCCTCGTCGAGGATCGGGGGTAGGTGGACGTGCTGTTCCTGGCCAAGTTCTTTCGGACGGTGTTCCTGGTGGACCTGCTCAAGGGACTCTGGGTCACGCTCAAGTACACCCCGCAGCCGGCGTTCACGTTTCAGTATCCGGAGGAGCGGCGGCCGGTCGCGCCCCGCTTCCGGGGGGTGCTGCGCCTGCAGGTGGAGCCCGAGACCGGCGCCCAGACCTGCATCGTGTGCGATCAGTGCGCCAAGGCCTGCCCGGACGAACTGATCAATCTGGGTGGGCACCGGGAGCCGGGACACAAGATCAAGGTGCTCGACTTCTTCGACTTCAACCTGTCGCGCTGCTCCTTCTGCGGCCTCTGCGCGGAGGTATGCCCGACCAAGCCGGTGAAGGCGCTCATCATGAGCGAGGACTACGAGCTGGGCACCTACAGCCGGAACGCCCAGATCTTGCGCGTGGACGAGATGTACGACGGCGTTCCCATCGAGCACTACACCCGGTAGTCCTGCGGGCGACGGCCTCTCGATCCCCGAATCCCCGGGCTCGGCAGGAGCGCCGGAACGGTGGTCCCTCATGACTCCGATCTTGTCTTGATCGGGGCGATGAGGCATAGTTGCATTCGCTGGTCCGAGGCGCGGGGCGGATGCCGGCGGCGCGGGGCGGTTCTTGTGCGGGAGGAGCTGATGCGGGTCCGAGGAATCATCGTTGCACTTACCTTCTGCGTAGCGGCGCCCATCCTCATCGGCGCCGAGTCGACCACCGACTCCGCGCGCAGCGAGGTGCGCCTCCAGCTTGCCGAACTGCTCTATGGAGATCAGCGCTACTGGGAGGCGCTGTCCGCCTACGAGAACGCGAAGCAGGGGGCGCGAAACGATCAGCTCCTGCGTGCGTCGAGCGGGTTGCTCAAGTCGCTGTTGCACATCGCCGAGTTCTCCCGTGCGCAGCAGGAGGCCGACTTCCTCTACAGCCTCGACCCCGTCGAGCCGGAGTACCGGGCGCTGTACGCCGACGCATTGTGGGCGTTCGGTCTGTTCGAGGAAGCCGAGCAGGTGTACCAGGAGGTTCTCGCCAGGAGCCCGGACAGCGCCATGGCCCGCCATGGCCTCGGCCGCAGCCTCGCGGCGCGGGGCCGACTCGAGGAAGGGCTCGTCGAGCTGCAGGCGGCCGTAGCCCGGGACCCGCGCGGCGAGTTCTACCATAGCATCGGGTCGGTCCATCGCCGCATGCAGCGTTACGATCTGGCGGCCGACGCGTTCGAGTCGTACGTCGAAGACCTGGTCGGCACGCGCATGGATCAGAAGATCGAATGGGCCCGATCCGAGATCCGCTTCCTGCGGTCGTTCGGTGACCGCATTCCGGTCTACGTGTCGCCGGAAGGGTTGGACACCGTCCACACCATTCCGTTCCGGCTCGAGCGCGACAAGGTAATCGTTCGCGGGCGCGTGAACGGTGACGAGATCGACCTCGTCGTGGACACCGGCGCCGAGCAGATGGTGCTGTCGCAGGAGACGGCGCAGCGCGTCGGCGTCCGTCCGATCACGAACACCCTGAGCGCCGGCGTCGGCCGGGTCGGCATGCGCGGGCTCGAGCTGGGGCGGGCGGACACGCTCGAGATCGGCACGCTGCGCGTGGAGAACGTTCCCGCGCTCATCAAGAACCCGCCGCTGACCGGCCTGCCCGCAACCCGCAGCGAGAACAGCTTCTCGCCCCTTGCGCTGGGGATGTCGGCCATCGTCGACTACCAGCATCATCGCATGGTGGTGGCTCGCGAGCTGCCGCCCGGGCCGCCCGCGGACGTCGAGCTCCCGATGCGCTTCCATCGCCTGGCGCTCGTGCGGGGCGTATTGAACGGATCGGTTCAGAAGAGCTTCATCGTCGATACCGGCGGCGAGGTCATCTCCATCAGCCTGAGCACGGCCAACGCCCTCGGGATGGTGCCGGTTCGCCACATCCCGTTGCGCGTCTACGGCACCTCGGGCTGGGACGACGACGCGTTTCTGCTGCCCGGCGTCAACCTCGGATTCGATCGCATCCGGTTCGACAACCTCGCTGTCGTCGTCCTCAATCTGCACCGCCCGAGCGCCCTGCTCGGGTTCCACATCGGTGGCATCATCGGCCACATGTTCCTGGGTGACTACCGCGTGGCCCTCGACCTGCAGGACAGCGTTCTCCGACTCTCCGAGATCTAGGAGCCTGCGCCGCAGAACGCAGCCGGGCGAAGTTCTGCGACGCAGGGTCGTGGAG
>WTGR01000873.1 GCA_011523485.1 Acidobacteriota bacterium | reverse complement strand
CCGAGCACACGCCGCTGACCGATCTGCAGTACACGATGCTGCGGAAGCTGGGCGTCCCGGCGGAGAGCTTCAGCGGGAGCACGGACCAGATCCACGAGCTCTCGGGGCTTACCTAGAGTCCGTGGCGCAGAAGTTTCGCGTCAGCGAAACTTCCAACGCGCCCGCAAGGGCGCTCGTCGTCTTGCGCCGTGACCGGGGGCGCCGTCCGCATGGCGGCGCCCCTCGTTTAGAGGGCCTCTGTCGCAAGGCCGGGGCCGCGCGCCGGGAAGATGCGGGACGGAGGGAGGTTCGGCATGCGCTTGAGCAGCAAGTCGATGGCCGTAGCGGCGGTGGCGTGGCTCGGGGTCGCCGTCGGCGCGGCGGGGAATGACGATCTCCGCCTGATCGAAGCGATCCAGGACCAGGACCACGAAGCCGTGCGCGCGTTGCTGGCGGACAGTGTCGACGTCAATGCCGCCGAGGGCGACGGGGCGACGGCGCTTCACTGGGCGGTCGTGCGCGACGACGTCGCGGTGGTCGGGGCGTTGCTCGACGCCGGCGCAGACGCGAACGCCGCCAACGACTACGGCGTGACGCCGCTCCTGCTGGCCTGCACCAACCGGAACGCTGCGCTGGTCGGCAGGCTCCTCGACGCGGGAGCCGATCCCAACGCCGCGACCGAGATGGGCGAGACGGCGCTCATGACGTGCGCGAAGACCGGCACCGCCGAGGCGCTGGAGGCGCTGCTCGACCACGGCGCCAGGGTGGATGCCAGGGAGGCGTCGCACGGGCAGACGGCGCTGATGTGGGCCGCGACCCAGGAGAACCCGGACGCGGTGCGGGTGCTGCTGGCGCGCGGCGCCGACGTGGAAGCCCGGTCGGACACCCATCTGCTGCCCGTCAACCTGGGCGTCGGGAATCCCTTCGAGGACTACGTGCTGCAGCCGCAGCGCGGGTCCACGCCGCTGATGTTCGCGGCGCGGAACGGCCGCGTCGACAACGCCCGGCTCCTGCTCGACGCCGGGGCGGACGTGAACGTGAAGGCCCCGAACGGCGAGTCCGCGCTGGTCCTGGCCGGCTTCAGCGACCAGGGCAAGGTGGCGGCGTTGCTCCTGGAGCGCGGGGCAGACCCCACGGCTGCCGACGCCGGCTACACCGCCCTGCACACGGCCGTGTCGCGGGGCGATGCGGAGCTGGTGAAGGCGCTGTGCGCGCACGGCGCCGATCCGAACGCCCGGCTGACGAACGGGAGCCTGCAGCAGCGCAACCTCAACTTCTACAGCCTGTCCGCGCAATTGACGGGCGCGACGCCGTTCTGGCTGGCGTCCAAGTACGCCGAGGTCGAGATCATGCGCGCGCTGGCCGACTGCGGCGCCGACCCCCTGCTGATGCCGGACAACGGGATAACCCCGCTGATGGCGGCGGCCGGCCAGGGGTGGGCGACGAGAGCGAGCAACCGCCGCGGCCAGGGCATCGGCGTCGATGCGGCCCTTCTGCTGGTGCAGGCCGGCGAGCACTCGACATTGGAGGCAACCCGGATCGCGCTCGATCTGGGCGGCGACGTCAACGCTACCGATCCCGACGGGAACACCGCGCTGCACGCGGCAGTGGGGCTCGGGTACCAGGCGGTCGTCGACCTTCTGATCGAGCACGGGGCCAGGCTGGACGCCAAGAACAACAACGACCAGTCGCCGCAGGACCTGATGTGCATCGACGCGAACGGCAGGCTGGTTCGCGGCCAGGGCCGCCGCGGCTCGTGCTCGGGCTGAGGCAGTCTACGACCGACCGGCGGCATCCGTCCGAGCGGGCCTGTTCAGGCCCGCTCTCTCATGTACGGGCCCTCTGTCAGCCACTCCAGGCCCACGGTGTGTTAGCTTGTATACAACGTCACACAGGACTCTGTCATGAGCGCGACGCTCTCGCTGCGCATCGACGAAGAAACCAGGCAGCGGCTCGAGGCCCTCGCGAAGCGATCGCGACGGTCCAAGTCCTTCCTGGCCGCGGAGGCCATCGCCTCGTACGTGGAGGCCGAGAGCTGGCAGCTCGACGAGATCGCCGCGGGGGTCGACGACCTCGAACAAGGGCGCGCGGTCGAGCACGAGGCCGTGGCGGAGTGGCTGCGATCATGGGGCGGTCCGGATGAACGAGAGCCGCCAGGCTCGTGACCATCGTCTGGTCCGCCCGGGCCGTACGCCACCTCTTGCAGCTCCGCGCCTTCATTGCCAGGGACCGGCCAAACGCGGCACGCGAGACTGCGTTCGCGATCCTCTCCAGCGTGGAACTCCTCGCGGAGCAGCCAGGACTGGGAAGACCAGGGCGATTGCCGGGCACGCGCGAGCTCGTGGTGTCGGGAACCCCTTACCTGGTGCCGTATCGCGTCCGCGATGACCGCCTCGAAGTCCTGGGGGTCTTCCACGGCCGGCAGCGATGGCCGACCAGACTATAGCCAACGCCCCGGCTTCGATCAGCTCGCCGCGCACCCCGTCGCCGCACAGGCCCAGCAGATCGCAGGCGGTCAGCGGCTCCGTCTGCGTGGTGGCAGTAGGCCGTCGTGTCCCCTGCCGGTTGGCACGACACGTGCTTCGGTTGCCCACCGACACCTCGACGTGGAGGCGGCACCGCGGCGTGTGGTAGCGTGGGAAGTCGTGCGCGCCGTTGCGCCACCCGGAGGAGCCCCGCGATGATTCGACCCGCGCCCGCCGTCGCTCCGATCGAGTATCCGAGCTCGGACGGCAAGCCGATGGCGGAGAACGACGCCCAGCGCAGCGCGATCATGTACGGGATCGGTGCGCTGAGCCGCCATTTCAAGGACCGCCGGGATGTGTACGTATCGGGAGACCTGCTGATTTACTACGAGGAAGGCAATCCGCGCGTGTCGATCGCCCCGGACGTCTTCGTGGTGTTCGGCGTGGAGGACCGGCAGCGGCCGAACTACAAGCTGTGGGAGGAGGGCCGGGCGCCGGCCTTCGTGCTGGAGGTCGCGT
>WTGR01000602.1 GCA_011523485.1 Acidobacteriota bacterium | reverse complement strand
TGGAGATGGAGGCGCCGATCCGCGGACCGGTGATCGACCGCCTGCGGGCCGGCGGATCGCGCGGGCGGCGGCGCCATCCGTATTTCGACGTGGACGTCGACCGGGCTCGCTTCTCGGTCGCGGCCCGGCGCAGGCTCCCGCGCGGGTTCCGGATGAACGGT
Source organism: Acidobacteriota bacterium (assembly GCA_011523485.1). The sequence continues at coordinate 2,805 of WTGR01000602.1, read as the reverse complement.
GAGGCAGTCTGGGAAGAGGTGCGGTTCGCCGTGAGTGCGGATCGCTTGAGCCGGGTGACCGTCTACCTCGACTACGGCGACTATCAGGAGACGCCCGCCGGCGCCCGTCGCAACACGGTGGTGGTGCGTACCGGCATCGAGCGACTCGCGATCGACGGTGGCGCCGGATCGATCATGCGCCCCCGCCTGGACGCCAGGGCGTACCGCGCGGTCGGCAGGCAGGCCGTCCTCGCGGGACGACTCTTCTTCGCAGGAGCCTCCGGCCCGCTTCCGCCCTACGAACGCTCGCTGCTCGGCGGGAGCCCGGCCGCGGGGGGCACGCTCCGCGGTTGGCGCGCCGGAGGCGCGGTGGGCGACCGGATCGCCGCGGCATCGATCGAGCTGCGGCTCCCGATCACCTCTGTCCTCTCGGAGGGACGGATCGGCTTGCGGTTCTTCTACGACACGGCCGCCGCCTACGACGCGGACCGGCCGCTACGCGACGCGGCGTTCCGCGAGGGTGCCGGCGCCGGCGTCTTCTTCCTGCCGCCGGGATTCGGTTTCCCGATGTCCATCGACGTGGCGGGCGATCCGGAGGGCGGCGTGCGCGTCCACGTCAGCGCCGGCTTCGGATTCTGAGCCATCGGCGGGAGGCCGAGGCCGGGGACCGGCTCAGCCCGTACGGACCGGCGGCGGCCGGCGCGACGCGCCCCGGGTCTCGCTCAGGCGGCCGCCTCGATCAGGTCGCAGGTCTGCGCCACCGGATCGATGCCGACGAACCGGCTCGCGACGGCGTCGCAGGCGCTCGCCACTTCCTCCGAGTCGAGCAGAACGTCGAGCTCGCGCGCGACCGCCAACCCGTTGAACCTGGAAGGGCGAAGGTAGCGCCCCACGCCCAGCCGCTGCAGCCGCACGGCGTTGTCCGGCTGGTCGAACGCCATCGGCATCACCAGTTGCGGGCGGCCGGCCCGCAACGCCTGCGCCGCCGTGCCGATGCCCCCGTGGTGTGCGAGGGCGGCCGCCCGCGGCAGCAGGCTCCCGAACGGGGCGTACTCGGCGTGGACTACCCCCGGGGGCAGCGGATCGGGAATCTGCTCTGCGAACCGCGTCAGGAGCAGACCGCGGCGGCCGAGATGGCGGCAGGCCTCCGCACCCGCCTGGAAGAACTGCGCCGCCTGCCGGTTGGCGGTGCCCGGCGCGAAGACCACGGGCGGCTCTCCGGCGTCGAGCCACCGGTCGAGCTCGGGGGCGAGCGGGGTCGCGTCGCCTTCGTCGTAGAGCGGGAATCCCGTCAGCCGCGTCTGCGGCGGCCAGTCGGGCTGCACGCCGGCGAACCAGTCGGGAAACAACCCGATGACGCGCTGCGGCGAGTGCCACCACTCGCGCACGATGTTCCGCGCCGGGGGCAGGCCGAAATCGGCGCACAGCTCGTTCACGACGGGGGACAGCGCGTGGTCCGAGAGACGGTCGCCCGCCGCCGCGAGCAGCCGCTTGACCGGCAGCGGCCAGCGGCTGACCGACCGCAGCCACACGTGCGGCACCGGCGGTTCGTGCTCGCTCACGAGGCCGGCCGCCTGCAGGTGCAGCGTCACCAGCCGCAGGCCGAGGGCCTCTTGCGCGGCGCGCGCCCCGAACGCCAGGGGGTGCGCCACCAGGAGCGGGGGATCGCCGGCCGCCTGCTCCCGCAGCACGCGGGCGATTTCCGACACGTGGGGCCGAATCGCCTCCCCAATCACGCCGAGCGCCCGGTGGGGACGCCAGAGATCCGGGTGATCCAGGCTCCGGTGGTAGTCGTCTACCGTGCCGACCGGGATGAGGGGCAGACCGACGCGCGCGAAGAGCGGCTCGAAGTAGGCGCTGGTGAGCACCGACACGTCATGGCCCCGGCGCTGCAGCGCCAGCCCGATGCCGACGTGCGGGTGCACGTCGCCGGCGCTCCCGACCGGGATCATGAGGATTCGCATCGGCGCGTGGGAGGGATCCGCGGCGCGGAAGACGCGACTGGCCGCGGGTTGCCGGACGGATCTCCAGCGCCGCGGCGGCGACCGCCGCCAGGACGGCCGGCGCCGCGGCGAACGGGATGCTCAGCCGACGTGCGGGTCGATGACCGCCTGCAGCCGTGCCTTGTCGGCGAGGCCCACGACGGATTCGACGACCTGGCCGTCCTTGAAGAGCAGCAGGGTCGGGATCGACCGGACGCCGTACTGCCCCGGCGTGGCCGGGTTGTCGTCCACGTTCATCTTGCCGACCGTGACGCGGCCGTCGTAGTCCGCGGCCAGCGCCTCGACCGTCGGCGCGATCATGCGGCACGGACCGCACCACTCCGCCCAGAAGTCGACCAGCACGGGCTGCGTCGACTTGAGCACCGATTCCTCGAAGTTGCCGTCCGTAACCTCGTGCGTATGTTCTGACATCGCGACTTCCTGTTGGTGAAGGTCCCGTCGAACCACCCGACCTTCCATTGTAGCGCGTCCGGACGCACCCCTTGCCGCTCGCGAATCCCCGGGAACGGGACCGTCGCGTCGCCCGCGGAATCCGCTACTCGGTCTTCCCCTTCCCGAGGTACTCGTCGCACCAGCGGAGCATCTCGGCGACGACGTGCAGCACCGACTCGCGCGCCGCGTAGCCGTGCGACTCGTGGGGCAGCGTGACGTAGCGCACCGTCGCCCCGTGGCCCTTCAGCGCGTGGTAGAAGCGCTCGGACTGCACCGGGAAGGTGCCCGAGTTGTTGTCGATCTCGCCGTGCGTCAGCAGGATCGGCTCGTTCACCTTCTCGGCGTGGAAGAACGGCGACATCGCCGCATAGATGTCGCGCGCCTCCCAGAA
>WTGR01000026.1 GCA_011523485.1 Acidobacteriota bacterium | reverse complement strand
GGTGGTGGGTCACGTACCCCTCCTCCTCGTTGACCGAGAACCGCCCGAAGTACGAGGCGTAGCTCCCCATCTGGGCGAGCGCCTCCTCGGGGGTCGGTCCGCCCTCGGCGTACGGCTCCCGGTCCCGCGACATGATCGCCACGCCCATGTACCCGGACGGGTCGTACATGATGTAGCCGTCCCGGTCCTCGCGCGGCTCGCCGATCAGCTCGCCGTCGGCGTCGCGGCGCTCGCTGCGCACCAGGGTCCAGGCGCCGGCGAACTGGTCGTTGGGGTTCGCCGCCTCGGGTTCCGGCTCCGGCTCGGGAGTCGGCGCGCTCCCGCCGCACGAGAGCGACAGGGCGAGAACGACAGCAGCGAGCAGCGCGAATGGCGTGGTCCGCATCGTGTCCTCCTGACTCTGGGGGCGCCCCGGATACCCGGCCCGCAGCGCGAATCCATCGAAGCAAGGCGTGCCCGCATCTTAACAGCACGCGACGAGACCCGCGGCATGCCCAACCGGCGGAGCAACCCCATCGTTCGCTCGGAAGCCTGCGGCCGATCACGAACCGGCGTCCTCCGCGGCGGCGGCGCTGTCGGTCGAGGGCGGCCGCTCGGGCGGCTCCGTCTCGGGCGCCCCCCCGCCTGCCGCGTGCTTCTCGCGACCGGGGAGCCGCCCCTCGCGCTGCAGCGCGCGCCGCAGGATGAACTCGATCTGTCCGTTGACGCTGCGCAGCTCGTCACCGGCCCACCGCTGCACGGCGGCGAAAACCTCCGGATCGATGCGCAACAGGAACGGCTTGCGGGCGGCCATCCCGCTACTGGTGCAGGGTGCCGGTGTTGACCACCGGCTGGGTGGCCTTGTCGCCGCAGAGCACCACGAGCAGATTGCTGACCATGGCCGCCTTGCGTTCCTCGTCGAGCTCGACGATCTGCCGCTTGGACAGATTCTCGAGCGCCATCTCCACCATGCTGACCGCCCCGTCGACGATCTGGCTGCGGGCCGCGATGATCGCGCCGGCCTGCTGGCGCTGCAGCATCGCCGAGGCGATCTCCGGCGCGTAGGCCAGGTGGGTGATCCGCGCCTCGAGCACCTCGACCCCGGCCTTGTGGAGCCGGCCCTGGATCTCGGTCTGCAACTGCCCGGCGATCTCCTCCGTGTTGCCGCGCAGCGAGATCCGCCCCTCCTCGTGCGTGTCGTAGGGGTAGCGGGTCGCCAGGTTGCGGACCGCCGACTCGCTCTGGACGTGCACGTAGTTCACGTAGTCGTCGACCTCGAAGGTGGCCTCGGCCGTGTCGACCACCTTCCAGACGACCACCGCGGCCATCTCGATCGGGTTGCCGTCCGTGTCGTTCACCTTGGAGCGTTCGGTCTCGAAGTTGCGCACCCGCAGCGAGATCCGCCGCTTGGTGAAGAGCGGGTTGGCCCAGCGCAGGCCCTGATCGCGCACCGTGCCCACGTAGCGCCCGAAGAACTGCAGCACGCGACCCTCGTTCGGGTTGACCACGAAGACCCCGGCCAGCAGGAAGGCGATCACCAGCACCAGCAGGATGCAGGTCAGACCGCCGAACGAGATCTGCGAGTCGGCGGCGACATCCACGATGAACAACGCGACGACGACCGCGAGCGCGGCCAGCAGCCCGAGCACGACGAGCAGCCCCGACGGAGCGGTGTGCGACTTCTCCTGGATCATGAATCGTCCCTCCCGATGGATTTCATATAAATATCATACTGATATCATCCGCTCCAGGTTCCGTCGATACGCTCCGGGTATCATGGCGAGCAGACCGAGCGACGGAATCCGCGGGCGCAAGCCGCCGCGCGCTCCTGCTCGCGGTCGCACCGGAACCCCGATCGAAGGTACGAGGAGCACGCCGATGCCATCCGCCACAGCTCGACAGTCCGGCTCGTTCGGCCTACGCGCGAAGGACTTCCTCACCGCGGTCCTGGCGGCCTTCCTGCTGGCCGCCGCCCCGGCCACCGCGCAGCATGGGACGACGGACGGCGAATGGCGCACCTGGGCCGGCGACCTCGGCGCCACCCGCTACGCCCCGCTCGACCAGATCGACGCCGACAACTTCGACGACCTGGAGCTGGTCTGGCGCTACCGGACCGAGAACCTCGGCCCGCGCCCCGACTATTACTTGCAGACCACCCCACTGATGATCGACGGCGTGCTCTACACCACCGCCGGCAGCCGGCGCAACGTCGTCGCCATCGACGCGGCCACCGGCGAGCACCTCTGGATGTACCGCCTCGACGAGGGCGAGCGCGCGGCGCAGTCCGTGCGGCGGCTCTCCGGCCGCGGCGTCGGCTACTGGACCGACGGGGCCGGCGACGAGCGCATCTACTTCGTCACCATCGGCTACCAGCTCGTGGCCCTCGACGCGAAGACCGGCTGGCCGGTCCCCGGTTTCGGCGTCGACGGCATCGTCGACCTGAAGCGGAACAACGACCAGGACCTCGACCCGATCACGAGCGAGCTGGCCTGGAACGGCGCGCCGGTGGTGGCCGGCGACATCGTCATCGTCGGCGCCGCGAGCCGCTCCGGCAGAACGCCGCCCAGCCGCCGCAACGCCAAGGGCTACGTGCGCGGCTTCGACGCCCGCACGGGCGAGCGCCGCTGGATCTTCCACACCATTCCGCAGCCGGGGGAGTTCGGGAACGAGACGTGGGAGGACGGCTCGTGGGAGTACACCGGCAACACCGGCGTCTGGACCCAGATGACCGTCGACACCGAGCTGGGCATCGCCTACCTGCCGGTCGAGATCCCCACCAACGACTACTACGGCGGGCACCGGCCCGGCGACAACCTGTTCGCCGAAAGCCTCGTGGCGGTCGACGTCGAGACCGGCGAGCGGATCTGGCACTTCCAGTTCGTCCATCATCCCGTCTGGGACTACGACGTGCCGTGCGCCCCGATCCTGGCCGACATCACCGTCGACGGACGCGAGATCAAGGCGATCGCGCAACCGACCAAGCAGGGTTG
>WTGR01000488.1 GCA_011523485.1 Acidobacteriota bacterium | reverse complement strand
CGATGACCGAGGTGCGGCGCCTCGACGTCGGCGCGGGCAGCGTGCCGCACGACGTGCGCTTCGTCGGCGGCAAGCTGTACTTCACCATCGAAGGCTACAAGTCGATCGCCCGCTACGACCCGCAGGCCGACGCGGTCGACTGGACGCTCGGTCTGGGACAGGACGGCGCCCACATGATGATCGTCGGCCGCGACGGAGACACGATCTTCACGACTAACCGCGGGTCGGACACCGTGTCGATCGTGGAGGGCGCGGCGGCCGGCCCGCCCGACTGGCGGGTGACCTCGATTCCCGCCTTCGGCGCGTACCCGGAGGGACTCGACCTGTCGCCGGACGGCGCCGAGCTCTGGGTCGCCACCCGCAACGACGGCGACGTGTCGATCATCGACGTCGCGTCGAAGGCGGTCAGTGAGCGCCTGGACCTGAACTTCGAGGATCCGAACCGGCTGGCCTTCACGCCGGACGGCGCTCGTGTGCTCGTCTCCGACTCGGCCACCAGCGTCGTGGTCATGGACGCCGCGTCCCGGAGCGAGATCGCGCGTTTCGACCTCGCCCCGAACGCCCTGCTCGTGAGGCCGGACGGCGCGGTGGCCTATGCCGCACTGCGAGGCGACGACCGGGTGGCGGTGATCGACCTGGAGACGCTCGAGGTGGTCGACGAGTTCGAGACCGGGGCCGGCTCCGGGCCCGGCTGCATGTTCTGGCTGGCGGGCAGAGCGGCGGAGGAGCCGGCCGACGCCGCCGGCGCGCTCGCCGACGCCCTCACGTTCCACGCCTCGTTCGACAACGGCCTCGATGCGGATCGGGCAGCCGCCGATCCGGTGCTCTACACGGCGCCGTCGTACGACGAGCAGGACCAGGCGGAGCCGGGACTCGGGAACCCCGCGGTGATGCTCGCCGAGGGCGCGGGACGTTTCGGGCACGCGCTGCGCTTCACCGAGCGCAACCAGCACGCCATCTTCTACCGGGCGGACGGGAACATCGGCTACTCGCCGGGCGGCTGGAGCGGGACCGTCTCGTTCTGGCTGAGCCTCGACCCCGCCACCGACCTCGAGCCCGGCTTCTGCGACCCGATCCAGATCACCGACGCCGCGTACAACGACGCCGCGATCTGGGTCGACTTCACGGGCGAGAACCCGCGCCAGTTCCGGCTGGGGGTATTCGGCGACCTCGACGTGTGGAACCCGGACGGACTCGGACCGAACGACAATCCCGCCTTCACCGATCGGCTTGCGGTGGTCGACGAGCCGCCGTTCGCGGGCAACCGCTGGACGCACGTGGCGATCACCTACGCGGGCCTCGGCCAGCCGGGCGGCACGGCCACCCTCTATCTGGACGGCGAGCGGGTGCCCGGCGGAGCGGACGACATCGACGAGCCGTTCACCTGGGACGTCGAGCGCGGCGCGATCCGACTCGGCGTGAACTACGTGGGCCTGTTCGACGAGCTGTCGCTCTTCGACCGCCCGTTGAGCGATGACGAAGTCCGCGCTCTGCACGCCCTCGACGGCGGCGTGGCGGCGCTCTCCATGGATTAGAAGGTAGACGTGACGAACCACTCTCCGCTGCCCCTGCCCGGCATCCGGCGCCGGCTCGCCGATGCGATCCGGACCGCGGCCGCGTTCGGGCTCGCGCTCACCGGAGCCGCGGGTGCGCACGCCCAGTCCTCCTCCGCGGATCCGGCTGCCCTCGCGGCGGCGCTCGAGGCTCTCGCCGCAGAGGCGGGTGAGCCGCGGATCGTGAGCGGAGCCGGCATGACGCGGGACGACGTGCCGCTGCTCACCCTCGAGAATGGCTCTCCCTTCGACCCGGCCCGCCCGGAGCGCCGCCTGGTGCTGGTCGGCGGGCTCGACGGCGATGCCGACTCCGCCCGCATCGTGCTCGACGCGGTCCGCTGGTTCAAGACCGAGGCGCCGGAAACGGAACGCGCCCGGTGGCTGGTGAGCGCGTTGCCGCACGCGCTGCCGGGATCGGACGGGGACGTGCCGCCCGCCGCGTTCCCGCCGGTCGACGGGTTCTTCGACCACCCCGAGCGGCCGGAGAGCCGCTACGTCTGGCGCTGGGTCGCCTACCATGCGCCCGACCTCGTGGTCGAGGTTCGCGCCGGGAACGAGTTGAGCGTGCGCGCCGGCAGCGGCCCCGGGGCCGAAGGAGTGCCCGCCGGATCGTTGGCCGCGGCGCTCGCACATCCGGCGAATCACACCGGAATCGGGCTCGTGGACACGCTGGTCGCGACGGCTGGCGCGGCCGACGGCGCAGCCGTCATGCGCGCGGTGCTGGCCCGCGCGAGGGACCGGCAGTCGGCGCTGCGGAACGTCCTGAACCGCCGCATGGCGCGCGACCCGCTCAGCGTGGCGCGGCTGATGGCCCGGCGCTACCCGGGCACGCCGAGCATCAGCTACATCCCCGCGCTCGCCTGGGTGCACACGCTGCGGATCGCGGCAATGGACGGCGATGCATCCCTGCGGGACAAGGTGCTGGAACAGGTCCGGCCCTGGCTGTCCGGCAGCCGACCGGCGTTCGGAGACCGGATCTCGTTCGCCGCGCTCGCGGGGACGATGATCTTCAGCGAGCTCACCGGGTTGCCCGGTGAAGACGGTGCGACCGCGGCCCGCCTGGCGGCCGAGGGAGTCGCTCTCGCGGCGGCCGAGACCGCGCCGGGCATGCCCGAGCGCGCGTCCGGGTGGAGCGACGACTTCTTCCTGGGCACCATCGCCGCCGTCCGCGTCGGCGATCCGGAAGGCCTCGCCGCCGCCGTTCGCCTGGTGACGACCACCGCGGCCCGCCTGCAGCAGGCGGACGGCCTGTTCCACCACGACGCCGACGCCCCGACCGCCTGGGGCCGCGGCAACGGCTTCGGCGCCCTCGGCCTCTCCGAGCTGCTCACGGTCCTCCCGGCGGATCATCCGGAGCGGGAGGCGGTGCTCGACATCCATCGCCGACACCTCGCCGGGATGCGTTCCCGGCAGGCGCCGGAC
>WTGR01000129.1 GCA_011523485.1 Acidobacteriota bacterium | reverse complement strand
CCGAGGAGGAGCTTTTCATGCGGATGACGCTGGACGAGTTGAACGCCACGGCGCCTTTGCTGCCCGTGTTCTTCAACTACGACGAGTCGGAAATCCTGCCCGCCGGGCAGACCACTCTGCAGCAGAACGCCGAGTGGATGCGGCGCTGGCCTTCGACCCGCGTGCGCGTCGAGGGGCACTGCGACGAGCGGGGCACCAACGAGTACAACCTCGCGCTCGGCGATTCGCGGGCGGCCTCGGTTCGCGACTACCTGGTTTCGCTGGGAATCGACGCGAGTCGGATCACGGCGGTGAGCCGCGGCGAGGAGTCGCCCTTCTGCATGGAGGAACACGAGGGTTGCTGGTCGCGCAACCGGCGTGGGCACTTCGTCGTCATCGTCAAGTAGCTCGCGGCGAGACCGGACACTGAGGCCAGGCGGGGGGCGCCCGCATTCGTGCGTGCACGTCCCGCTCGCTTCACCCGCCGCGGCGGATGTTCCGTAGCGACTCGAGGAGCGCCGCGCGCGTCGTCCTGACGCGCGCGAGCACCTGCCCGTCGTGCGCCAGCACCGGGATCTCGACCCCGAAGCGGCGCTCGAGGTCGCCGTTCCCGGTGATGTCGATCTGGCGCAGGGCGACCGGCTCGTTCCGTGCGATTGCGTCGACCACGCTCTTCATGGCGTCGCACAGGTGGCAGCCCGGCCGTGTGTAGAGCGTGAGCCGCAGCATGGCGCCTTCTCCTACGAGCTGATCCAAGCGGTTTCCCGCGCGGAGAGGTCCACCGTGCCGACGACCTCGCCGACCGCGGCGTGGCCGTGGCGCTCCAGATAGTCGGTCACGCCTGCGAGGAGCTTCGGCCAGATGCCGGGATCCTCGAAGTTCGCCGTGCCCACCTGCACCGCGTCGGCGCCGGCAATCAGGAACTCCAGCACGTCGCGCGCGGAGGCGATGCCCCCCATGCCGATGATCGGGATGCGCACGGCGGCGCGGCACTCGTACACCATGCGCACGGCGATGGGGCGGATGGCCGGACCGCTGAGGCCGCCGACGACGTTGGACAGGCGCGGGCGCCGCGTCTCCACGTCGATCGCCATCGCGAGAAAGGTGTTGACGAGCGAGACGGCATCGGCGCCGGCCTCCTCGGCGGCGACCGCAATCGCGGCGACGTCGGTGACGTTCGGCGTCAGCTTGGGAAAGATCGGCAGCGTCGTCGCCGCGCGCACCGCGCGCACCACGTCGCGCACGCCGGTCAGGCTGCAGCCGAAGGTATGGCCTCCCTCGTCGATGTTGGGACAGGAGATGTTGATCTCGATGGCCGCGACGCCGTCCGCGTCGGACAGGATCCGGGCGACCTCGGCGTACTCTTCGACCGTCGAGCCGCAGATGTTGACGATGACGACGGCGCGCCGCGCCTTCAGCTCGGGCAGCTTCTCCGCCACGAAGGTCCGCACGCCGATCCCCTGCAGCCCGATCGCGTTGAGCATGCCGCTCGGCGTCTCGACGATGCGGGGCGGCGCGTGTCCCTCGCGGGCCTCGAGGAACAGTCCCTTGACCGCGACGGCGCCCAGCCCCGCCAGATCGACCAGGTCGGCGTACTCGACGCCGTAGCCGAAGCAGCCGCTCGCGGCGATGAGTGGATTCGCCAGGCGCAGGCCGGCGATGTCGACGCTCAGGTCAGGTCGGCCCACGAGACCCGGTTTCCCTCGAAGACCGGTCCTTCCAGGCAGGCCCGGACGAAACGGGCGCCGCCGTCGAGGATGCGCACCACGCAACTGTAGCAGCCGCCGAGCCCGCATCCCATGACCGGTTCCAGCGAGACCTGCACCGGGCGGCCCGCGTCCGCCGCCAGCCCTGCCACCGCGCGCATCATCGGGGTCGGCCCGCAGGCGTACACCATCACCGGGCGGGCCCCGGCAGCAGCCAACTCGCGCTGCAGAGGAGCCGTCACCCGGCCCGCCTCGCCGCGCGTTCCGTCCTCGGTGGTCAGGACGACTCGTACGCCGAGGCGCTCGAAGAACGGGACGCGGTACAGGTCTTCGCTCGACCGTCCGCCGTAGAACAGCGTCGTGTCGACGCCGTTCGCATGCAGCGCCTCGGCCAGCGTCGCGAACGGCGCGAGTCCGACCCCGCCGGCCACCATCCAGGCACGCGCCGGCGGACCGACGACCGAGAACGGGGTGCCGAGCGGTCCGAGGCAGCGGATCCGTTCGCCGGGCTCGGCCTGAAAGAGATCGCGCGTGACGGCGCCCACCTGCTTGCTGAGCAGCGAGAGACCGGTCACGGCGCCCCGCGCGTTGCGCAGGATCTCGAAGACCGAGAATGGCCGGCGGAGCAGGGGCTCGCGTCCGAGTGCTCGCTTGACCATCACGAACTGGCCCGGCCGGGTCTGCCGGGCGATGGCCGGCGCCTCTATTTCCAGGACGTTGTACGCGTCGGAGAGGCGGTGGTTGGCCGCTATGCGGGCGTCCACATCGACCGGTGAGGCCACCGGCGGAGTATACCCGAGCGCGGCCCGGCGCCGGACCGGACGATGCCGCGCCGACGGGGCGCGATCTTGCGCGGCGGGCGCGGCCGGGCTACGATCCGGGCGACTCTTTAAGCGCGTCCCCGCGAGGTCGCAAAGAGGTGTCAGCCGCAGAGCCCGCGCGCGCGTCCTTCCTTGTTTTCTGCCGCTCGTCCGGCGTCCGGAGATCGATCCAGTGCCGCTGGTGATGGAAGCGGACGGGATTCACCGCGCCCTCGTGCGCATCGCGCACGAGATCGTGGAGCGCAACCGGGGCGTCGGCGACGTCGCGCTCGTCGGCATCCGGCGCCGCGGAGTGCCGATCGCGCAGCGGCTGGCCCGCACCCTGCGGGAGATAGCCGGCCGCGAGGTGCCGACCGGCGCGCTCGACATCACGCTGTACCGCGACGATCTGATGCGGCAAGCGGTCGGACCGCAGCCGGTGCTGCGGCGCACCGAGATTCCCTTCTCCATCGACGATCGGCGCATCCTGCTGGTGGACGACGTGCTGTATACGGGCCGCACGACGCGCGCCGCCCTCGACGCGCTCATCGACTTCGGGCGCCCGCGGAGCATCCAGCTCGTGGTGATGGTCGATCGGGGACACCGGGAGCTGCCGATCAGGGCCGACTACGTGGGAAGGAACGTCCCGACCTCGGCCCGCCAGAGCGTGCAGGTGAAGTTGATCGAGCAGGACGGTGTGGACGAGGTGGCGATCGGCGGGATCGGCGAACACGAGGAACACGGGCCCGGGACCGGGGAAGCCGCGCCATGAACGTCGCTCGCGACGCGCGTGAACCGGTGGCGGGCGGGCAGGTGGAGCCGGCGGCGAGACTGCGGTCGAAGCATCTGCTGAGCGCCGGCGATCTGAGTCGGGAAGAGATCCTGCTCATCCTCGACTCGGCCGAGGCGATGAAGGAGGTCGGCGCCCGACGCATCAAGAAGGTGCCGACGCTGCGGGGTGCCACCGTAGTGAACCTGTTCCTGGAGCCGAGCACGCGGACGCGCACGTCCTTCGAGATCGCCGAGAAGCGTCTCAGCGCCGATACTCTCAACATCGCGGGCGGCACGTCCAGCCTGTTGAAAGGAGAGACGCTGGTCGATACCGCGCGCACGCTCGAGGCGATGGCGCCGGACATGGTCGTCCTGCGGCATGCCGCGTCCGGCGCCTGCCACCTGCTGGCCGGCGCCTGCGACGCGCGGGTCATCAACGCGGGCGACGGCATGCACGAGCATCCCACCCAGGCGCTGCTCGACGCATTCACGATCCGCGAGCACAAGACCCGCTTCGAGGGACTCAAGGTCGCCATCGTCGGCGACCTCCTGCACAGTCGGGTGCTGCGGTCGAACATGCTGCTGCTGTCCGCTCTCGGCGCCGACGTCTGGGTCTGCGGCCCGCGTACGCTGATGCTGCCCGGTGTCGAGGGCTTCGGCGTGCGGGCGACCACGTCGCTCGACCGGGCGCTGGAGGACGCGGACGTGGTGATGTTGCTGCGCGTGCAGGCGGAACGGATGCAGGGCCACTTCTTCCCTTCGCGCCGCGAGTACTTCAACACCTTCGGGCTGACCGCGGAACGGCTCCGGCGCGCCAGGCCCGACGTCATCGTGATGCATCCGGGGCCCATGAACCGCGGCGTCGAGATCGCCTCCGAGGTGGCGGACGGTCCGGTGTCGGTCATCCTCGAGCAGGTGGCGAACGGCGTCGCCGTACGGATGGCGGTGCTCTATCTGCTGGCCGGATCCGACGCGGACGAGGGAGCGGAATGACGATGCAGGCGGTCGTTCTCAAGGGCGGACAGGTCGTCGACCCCGCGCAGGGAATCAACGGTGTGGTGGATGTCCGCATCGACGAGGGGGGGCGGGTGGCGGCGGTCGGCGCCGATCTCCCGCTCGACGGCGCGGCGCCGGTGGAGGTGCCGGCCGGGTTCGTCGTCTGCCCCGGCTTCATCGACATGCACGTCCACTTCCGGGAGCCGGGGCAGGAGCACAAGGAGACGATTGCGAGCGGCGTCGCCTCCGCGGTGGCGGGGGGGTTCGCGGCGGCGGCCTGCATGCCGAACACCGATCCGGTCAACGACCATGTCGGCGTCACCGAGGAGATCGTCCGCAAGGCGGCCGACATCGGGCTCGCCAGGGTCTATCCGATCGGCGCGGTGTCGGTGGGCTCGCAGGGGGAGCGGATGACCGAGATCCGGGGTCTCCGCGAGGCCGGCTGCGTGGGCATCTCCGACGACGGTCATCCGGTTGCCGACGCGCTCCTCATGCGGCGGGCGCTCGAGTACGTGTCGATGTTCGGGATGCCGGTCATCAACCACTGCGAGGAGCCTTCGCTGGCGGCCGGCTGCGTCGTGCACGAAGGTCATCGCGCGGCCGCCCTCGGTCTGCGCGGCCAGCCCGGAGAGACCGAATCGATCATGGTCGAGCGGGACGTCAGCCTGAGCGGGCTGACCGGCGGGGCGGTCCACGTGGCGCACATGAGCGCGGGAGAGTCGCTGCGCGCGGTGCGCTCGGGCAAGGAGCGCGGCATCGCGGTGACGTGCGAGGTGACCCCACACCATTTCATCCTGACCGACGAGGACCTGCGCTACGACACCAACTTCAAGATGAACCCACCCTTGCGCGCCGCTGCGGACCGCGATGCGATGCTGGAGGGGCTCGCGGACGGCAGCATCGACGCCATCGCCACCGACCACGCGCCGCATCACGCCGACGAGAAGGCGGTGGAGTTCGACCGGGCGCCGTTCGGCATCATCGGCCTGGAGACGGCCGTGTCGTTGTCGCTCGATCGACTCGTTCATCGCGGCGTGCTGTCGATGAGCCGTCTCGTCGAGCTCTACGCGCCGAACCCGGCACGTATCCTGGGAGTCGAGGGCGGGACGCTGAAGCCCGGCGCAGCGGCCGACATCACGATCCTCGCGCCGGACACCGCGGTGGAGGTGGCCGCCGACCGGTTCCGCTCGAAGGCGCGCAACACGCCTTTCGACGGCTGGCGGTTGCGCGGCGCGGTGGCCGCCACCGTCGTCGGGGGGCGGGTCGTCTACATCAACGAGACGGTGTGCGGGGCGGCGGCGCTGGCGTGGCCGGCGCCCTGACCCGGGAAGGGCGGCTCGTCCGCGGCCCGGTCTCCGACGTTCTTCCCGTGCCCTGGATTCATGGCGTACCCGGTGGGCCGGCACGGTTGGCCGCCGGGCGGGTTCCCGCCACCGCGGCGTAGACCGCCGCGGTCTCGCCGACCATCCGCTCCGCGCTGAAGGCGGCACGGGCGCGCCGGCGCCCCGCGGCGCCGAATGCCCGCCGCTCGACGGTGTCGCGCAGCAGGCGGGCCATCGCCCGCGCCATCGCGGGGGCGTCGCCCGGCGGCGCGAGCAGTCCCGTTTCCCCCTCCACGACACTCTCGGGGATGCCTCCGGCGCGGGTGCCGACCACGGCCAGCCCGGCCGCCATCGCGTCCAGGACGGAAGTGCCGAGCCCTTCGGTGATCGAGCTCATGACGAAGAGATCGAGTCCCTTCAGCACGGACGGCACGTCGGATCGGAACCCGGTGAGAATCACGCGGCCTTCCAGGCGCAGGCGCCGGATCTGACGCGCGAGCGCGCCCGCGAGCTCCCCGGCGCCGACGATCAGGACCCGTGCGTCGGGGATCTCGCGAACGAGCTGCGCCGCGGCGTCGACCAGATGGCGCTGGCCCTTGTGCGGCACGAGTGCGGCGACGTTGCCCGCGATGGGGCAGCCCGGAGGCAGATCGAACTCGCGGTGGAGATCGAGGCGGGGCGCCCGTTCGATCCGGTCGATGTCGATTCCCTCGTGCACCACGGTGGTCCGCGCCGCAGGCACGCCGTCGTCGGCCAGCATGTCCCGGATGGCGGAGGACGCGCAGATGAAGCGGTCCACCTGGCGGTACTTCCAGCGGGAAAAGGCGTTGCCGCGGACGTGGAAGTCGACGCGGCGAGAGGCGATCAGGGGCGGCGCCGCGCGCCGTCCCGCCAGGGTGCGGGCCAGTGCCGCGACGGCGATCGCGTGGGCGTCGTGGGCATGGATCACGTCCGGCGCGAGGTCGCGGATCAGTCGGGAGAGTCTCCAGGCGGCGCGCAGGTCCAGATCCCCGCGCGGCGCGAGTGCGTGCAGGTCGCCGCCCTCCGCCGCGCGCCGGAACAACTCGCCCCGCGGTTGGGCGGCCAGGGCGGCGCGCTCGCCTCGCCGGCGCAGGCCGCGCACCGTCAGCAGCGCCTGGTGCTGCCCGCCGCGCCACGTGCGGGCCGTGTCGACATGCAGAGAGAACATCGCAGAGGCGTTTCGGCTCACCCGCGGTCAGTCGCGCTCGCTCCCGCCGCCGCGCTGACGCTCCCACAGCTTCACGAACTTGAGGAAGACGTAGCCGGCGTTCAGGATGGAGATGATCAATCCGTGCATGCCATCGCGCACGCCGCGCCGGACGACGTAGTTGCGCAGGAACGCCGCGAGGGGGCGGGCCGCCACATCCACCCATGCGGCGCGGCGCCCGTCGCGGTGCATCTGGCGGGCCGCGAGCGTGGTGTAGCGGTCGATGGTCTGCAGATGGTGGGAGACGTCGCGGTACGCGTGGTGCTCCAGCTCTCCCTGCAACCGGTCCACGGGACCGTCGACCGCGACCGACTCGTGCACCAGCCGTTCGCTCCAGCGCGCGGTGCGGCGGTCGTAGAGGCGCAACTGGAGGTCGGGGTGCCAGTCGGTGGAACGGATCCAGCGGCCGAGATAGCGCGTCACGCGCGGAATGCGGTACCCGCGCGCGGCCGGCTCGTGGCGCAGCAGCGCCTGAATCTCGTGCGCGAGAGAAGGCGAGACGCGTTCGTCGGCGTCGAGCGACAGCACCCAGTCGTGCGCCGCAAGCCCCGTCGCATGGTTCTTCTGCGCCCCGTAGCCGGCCCACTCGCGCGCGGTGACGCGGTCCGCGATCTCGCGCGCGATGCGCATGGTGTCGTCGGTGCTCCCGGAATCGACCACGACCAGCTCGTCGGCCCAGCGCACTGAGCGGAGCGCGGCACGAATGTTGCCGGCTTCGTTTCTCGTGATCACGACCACCGAGAGGCGGGGCATGGGAGCAGGCCCGAGTCTAGGAGCCTGCGCCGCAGAACGCAACGCCGTGCGTTCTGCGGCGCAGACTCCTGGGGCGGTGGGGTTGGGGCCGAACACGGAGCCTGCGACGGGTCGGCGGCGGTATCAAAGCGCCTCTGTATACTTGCTCGCGCGCCGGCGATGCGCACCATCAAGCTCACTCTCGCCTACGACGGGACCGACTACGTGGGCTGGCAGCGCCAGGCGCGGGGACGTTCCATCCAGGGCGAGGTGGAGCGGGCGCTCGCGGAGATCGAGGGGCGGGCCGTGGTCGCCGTCGGAGCGGGGCGTACCGACGCCGGCGTCCACGCGCTCGGACAGGTGGCCGGGGTGCAGCTTGCGCACGCCATCGAGACGCCCGCCCTCGTCCGGGCGGTCAACGCGAAGCTGCCGCCCGCCATTCGCGTGCTCGCGGCCGAGGTGGCGTCCGCCGGCTTCCACGCGCGCTACGCGGCGCGCCGCAAGACCTACCGGTACCACCTGGTCTCCGGGGCCGTCGCGAGCCCGTTCGGCCGGCGCTATGCCTGGCACGTCCGGCACGCGCTCGACGTCGAGGCCATGCGCGCCGCCGCGGCGGCGTTCGCAGGGCGTCACGACTTCGCGGCGTTCCAGGCCGTGGGGACGGACGTGGCATCGTCGGTACGGACCGTGCGGTCCGTGTCCGTCGAGCCCGCGAACGTCGTTCTGGGCGTGCCGTCGCCGGCCGGGAAGCCGGGATTGACGATAGACGTCGTCGGAGACGGATTCCTCAGGCACATGGTGCGGATCATGGTCGGCACCCTCGTCGCGGTCGGCTCCGGCCGCGTCCCGGCGAACGAGGTCCGAGCGATCCTGGCGTCGCGGTCGCGGGAGCGCGCGGGGCCGACGGCGCCGCCGCAGGGACTGTTCCTGGTCGCCGTCGACTACTGATTTATCATAAGGAGAGAATGGGCCTGCACGACGTACTGGCGTGGGCGCCGGCCGGATCCGTCGAGGCCCGTCTCGCGCGGCAAGTGGATTTCGAGCGCCTGCCGGCGCACATCGCGGTCATCATGGACGGGAACGGACGCTGGGCCGCCCGCCGGCGCCTCCCGCGCGTCGAAGGGCATCGCGCCGGCATCGATTCGGTGCGCGAAACGGTGGAGTTGTCCGCGCGGCTCGGCATCGAGGTCCTCACCCTCTACGCCTTCTCGGTGGACAACTGGAAGCGTCCGCCCGCGGAGGTGCGGGGCCTGATGGGGCTCCTCAAGCGCTATCTGCGGCTGGAGATCGCCACCCTCATGGCCAACGACATCCGGCTCAAGGTCATCGGCAGCGAAACGGAGCTCGCGCCGGACGTGCGGGTGGAGCTCGATGCCGCGCAGGAGCGGACCGGCGGCAACGCCGGCATGGTCTTCAACATCGCGCTCAACTACGGCGGCCGGGCCGAGATCGTCGCGGCGGTCCGTCGCGCTCTGCAGGCCGGCGTCGAGCCGCACGACCTGGACGAAGCACGATTCGCGGGACTGCTGTACACGGCAGGCCAGCCGGACCCCGACCTGCTGATCCGGACCAGCGGAGAGATGCGCATCAGCAACTTTCTGCTCTGGCAGATTGCCTACTCGGAGATCTGGGTGACCGACACCTACTGGCCCGACTTCCGCGCCCGGCACCTCCTGGAAGCGGTCGTCGCCTACCAGAAGCGCGAGCGCCGCTACGGCGGTATCGAGCAGGAGCCGGCGGTCGTCGGCCGCCAGGCGTGACCAGAGTCCTCAGCGGCGTCGCGCTGGGCGCGCTCTTCGTGGGCGGT
Organism: Acidobacteriota bacterium; assembly: GCA_011523485.1. Next base: position 3,237 of record WTGR01000129.1, on the reverse strand, counting down.
ATCTGGTTCCTTCCGCCGGCCGCCGCGGTCGTGCTGGCCGGCGGCGTGCTGCTGCTCGCGTTCGTGGAGTACGTCGGCCTGGCGCGGTCCGCGGGGACGCTGTTTCCCACGGTCCCCAGCGGCGTGGCGACGCTCGGGACTGCCGGGGCGGTCGTCCTGGCTCCCGGCGCGCTCGCGGTGGCGGCAATGGCCGGCGTGCTGCTGATCGCGGTGGCGGTGCTCGCCGAGACCCGCCGCGAGGGTGCGCTGGCCAGCGTCGGAGCCGCGGCCTTTCCCCTGCTCTACCTGGGGCTGCCCATCGGCGCAATAGCGGCGCTCCTGGTGGAAGCGGGCCGCGAAGTGGTGCTGTTGCTGATTGCGACGATCGTCGCGAGCGACATATTGCAGTACTACGGGGGGCGCCGGTTCGGAAGCAGACCCCTCGCGCCCGCGGTCAGCCCCGGCAAGACGGTCGAGGGGGCGGTGTGCGGCTTCGTCGCGGCCGCGCTGACGCTGGCCTGCGCCGGGGCGTGGTGGTTGCCCGGCCTGGATGCTCCCGCCCGCGTCGTCCTCGGGATGACGCTCGGGGCGGCGGGGATGGCCGGCGATCTGTTCGAGTCGCACCTGAAGCGCTCGTCCGGGGTCAAGGACTCCTCGGCTCTCATTCCGGGGCACGGCGGGGTGCTCGACCGGATAGACGCGCTGCTGTTCGCCGCGCCGGTCTACTACACCGTGGTGACGTTCGCCGGGGGGCGCCTGCCGTGAAGCGGATCGCCATCCTCGGCTCGACCGGCTCCATCGGCCGGAGCGCGCTGTCGGTGGTGGCCGCGCATCCCGAGCGCCTGGAGGTCGTCGGCCTTGCGGCCGGGCGCAACGTCGAGCGGTTCGCCGAACAGGTCGCCGACCTGCGGCCCGACGTGGTGGCCCTGGCGGACGACGAGGCGCTGGATCGGCTGCGCGTGTCCGGAGCGCTGCCCGACGGCGCCGATGCCGGAAGCGGCGATGCCGGGCTCGTGCGGGTGGCCACGCATCCGCGTGCGGATCTCGTGCTCTGCGCCTCGGCCGGGACCGCGGCGCTCGGCGCCACGCTGGCCGCCATCGAGGCGGGCAAGACGGTGGCCCTGGCCAACAAGGAAGTGCTGGTGATGGCCGGCCGGCTCATGGTCGAGGCGGCCCGGCGCCGGGGCGTGGCGATTCTCCCGGTCGACAGCGAGCACAACGCGATCCACCAGTGCGTCGACGGGCGCGCGCCGAACGACGTGCTCCGGTACATCCTGACCGCGTCGGGCGGTCCGTTCCGCGAGCGGTCCGCCGCGGAGCTGGCGGCGGTGACGCCGGAGGACGCCCTGCGCCATCCGACGTGGTCGATGGGACCGAAGATCACGATCGATTCCGCGACGCTGATGAACAAGGGGCTCGAGGTGATCGAGGCCCGCTGGCTCTTCGACGCGCCGCCCGATCGCATCGACGTGGTGGTCCATCCGCAGTCGGTCGTGCATTCGCTGGTGGAGCTGTGTGACGGATCCGTGATCGCGCAGCTCGGCGTCACCGACATGCGTCTGCCCATCCAGTACGCTTTTTCCCACCCGGAGCGCTGGCCCGCGCCGCTGCCGGCCCTCGATCTGGCCGCCTGCGGACCGCTCGACTTCGAGCCTCCCGACACCGACCGCTTTCCGTGTCTCGGGCTCGCCTACCACGCGCTGCGCGCCGGGACGTCGCTTCCCGCCGTTCTCAACGCTGCGAACGAGGTGGCGGTGGCGGCGTTCCTGGAGCGCCGGCTCCCGTTCACCGCCATTCCGCGCGTGATCGAGACCACTCTCGACGCCGCGGCGGGGCGCGCGCCGGCCGAGCCGGCGGCGTTGGCCGAGGTTCGCGAGCTGGACGCCTGGGCGCGCAGCTTTTCGTCGTCGGTCGCTGGCGGGTAGAATCGAAGAAACTCGTACAGATCGGGTGACCGAACCTTGACCACCCTGCTTGCCTTCCTTTTCGTTCTCGGCGTGCTCGTCTTCGTGCACGAGCTGGGGCATTTTCTGATGGCCCGCCGCCTCGGTGTCCGGGTCCTGACGTTCTCGCTCGGGTTCGGGCCGAAGATTCTCAAGGCCACGCGCGGAGACACCGAGTACTGCGTCAGCGCGATACCGCTCGGCGGCTACGTGAAGATGGCCGGCGAGCACGGGGAGGAGAATCGCAGCGGCGCCCCCGACGAGTTCATGTCGAAGACCAAGTGGGAGCGCTTCCTGGTGCTCATCATGGGGCCGGCGATGAATCTCGTCCTCGCCGTGCTCGTCATGTGGCTCGTGCTCTATCAGGGAGCCGAGGAGCCCGCGTACGAGGAGGAGCCGCCGGTGGTCGGACGCGTGGTGGAGGATTCTCCCGCCGCGCGCGCCGGCATCGCCCCCGGCGAGCGGATCGTGAGCGTCGCGGGCCGCGCCGTCGAGACCTGGAACGCGCTGTTCATGGAGGTTCTGCCCCGCGCGGAGCGCGAGATCCCCATCGTGGTGCGCGGCGTGGAGGGGCGGGAACGGACCCTGCAGGTGACCCCGGACGCCCAGACGAGCTTCGAGATGGGCGATCTCGGCATCGGGCCGGCGGTGCACCCGCAGGTCGTGCAGGTCATGCCGAACGAGCCGGCGGACCGGGCCGGGCTCCGGGCGCGCGACGTCATCGAGGCCGTGGACGGCGAGAGCGTCGACCATGCCGAGCTGATCGCGCGCATCAACGCCAGCCCCGACGTGCCGCTGACCCTCACCGTTCGTCGCGCCGGCGAGCCGCTCGAGGTCCGTGTCACGCCCGCGCTGCGCGGCGACATCGGACTGACCGGCATGACGGTCGGGCCGTTCGAGACGCGGATCGTCGAGCCGGGCTTCATCGAGGCGTTCGGCATGAGCCTGGAGCGGAACTACGAGTGGTCCGGGTTGATCTTCCAGACCCTCTGGGGGCTGCTGACCGCGGAGACCTCGCCGCGGCAGCTCGTCGGTCCGGTCGGCATCGCCCAACTGTCCGGCAGCGCCGCCCAGGTGGGTTGGGTGCAGCTCTTCAGCCTCATGGCGATGATCTCGCTCAACCTCGGCATACTGAACCTGCTGCCGATCCCGGTCCTCGACGGCGGCCACATCTTCATCATGGGCATGGAGAGCGTGGCGCGGCGCGATTTCAGCATGCGCGTCAAGGAGCGCATGCTGCTGGCCGGCTTCGTGGTCCTGATGTGTTGATGGTCACGGTGATCTACAACGACCTGACGCGCATCCAGTGGATCGA
>WTGR01000846.1 GCA_011523485.1 Acidobacteriota bacterium | reverse complement strand
CCGGCGACGGCGACTACCGGCCCGGCGACAGCGGCAAGTTCGCGCGCCTGGCCGAGATCTGCGAGGAGCTGTCCGCACGCCAGGAACGGGCCCTTGTCTTCACGCAGTTCCGGGAAATCATCGACCCGCTGTCGGAGTACCTGGCGACGATCTTCGGCCGTCCCGGCCTCGTGCTGCACGGCGCGACCGGCGTGAAGAAGCGGCAGGACCTCGTGGACCGTTTCCAGCACGACGAGGGGCCGCCCTTCTTCATCCTGTCGCTCAAGGCGGGCGGCACCGGGCTGAACCTGACCGCGGCCTCCCACGTCATCCACTTCGACCGCTGGTGGAACCCGGCGGTGGAGAACCAGGCCACCGACCGCGCCTTCCGCATCGGCCAGCGCCGCAACGTCCTGGTCCACCGCTTCGTCACCCGCGGCACCATCGAGGAGAAGATCGATCGGATGATTGCCGAGAAACGGCAACTGGCCGATGATCTGCTGGACGGCGAGAGTGAGGTCAACCTCACCGAGCTGTCCGACGACGAGTTGATCGACCTGGTCCGGCTCGACGTCACGCGCGCGAATCCACAGGCGGCGAGCTGAGGAGGATTCGAAGTGGACTGGTATCCGCCCTATGTCCCGGTCGGCGCGCGGCGCGCCCGAGCCAGGCTGGAGATGCGCGCCCTGCGCGAGCGCGGCGTCGAGGTGCAGCCGGTCGAGCTCGGGGGCAGGGGCCGCGCCATCGCCCGGAGCTTCTGGGGCCGCCGCTGGTGCGAGCACCTGGAGTCGTTCTCGGACTACGCCAACCGCCTGCCGCGGGGCCGCACGTACGTGCGCAACGGCTGCGTCTGCCACCTGGCGATCGAGACCGGCGGCGTCGACGCGATGGTCGCCGGCCGCGAGCTGTACCACGTCGTCATCCGCATCCGGAAGCTGAAGCGGCCGGCCTGGAAGGCGATCCAGACCGCCTGCGCCGGGCAGATCGGATCGGTCCTCGAGCTGCTGCAGGGGCGACTGTCCGACCGCGTCATGGAGATCGTCGCCGACCGCGAGACGGGCCTGTTTCCCCAGCCGGGCGAGATCAAGCTGGCGTGCGACTGTCCCGACTGGGCCACGATGTGCAAGCACGCGGCGGCGGTGCTCTACGGCGTCGGCGCCCGCCTCGACAAGAGCCCGGAGCTGCTCTTCCGCCTGCGCGGGGTCGACGAGGCGGAGCTGATCGCCGCCGACATGGCGCTGCCGGGAGGCACGGCGACGGCCGACACCCTGGCGGACGACGACCTCGGGAGCATCTTCGGCATCGATCTCGAGGACGGGGAGGGAGCGCCGGCGCCGAGCCGGCGAAAACCGACCGCGCCGGCCGGGTTCCGCCCCACGGGCGTGCTGATCGCCCGCCTGCGCGCACAGTGCGGGTTCTCGCTCGCCGAGTTCGCCGCGCTGCTCCGAGTCTCCACCGCGACGGTGCGCCGCTGGGAGGCCGCCCCCGGACCGCTCGACCTGCAATCCCGCCCCCGGGAGGCCCTGCTGGCGCTGCGCACGGAGATCGAGAAGCTGGACGATTGACCACCTCCGAGCGACGCCGCGGGCGACCGCCATGGCGCATGACCGCGCCGCAGCCGCCGTGTTGGTGGTATAAGAGCGACACGGGCGCCCACGCGGGGTGCTGGCGCCGGCCGACGACACCGAGGAGTTGCGAACCATGTCGAACAGAACCTGCGTCGCCGGCGGCGGATCGCGTTCGCGCGAGACGAATCTCGCTGCCGCCGTGCTGAGGGCAGTCGTCGCCGGACTGATCGTGGCGGGCGGCTGGATCGGCGGATCGGGTGTCGCCACCGCGGCGGCGCAGCCGCCGGCGGCGGACGGGGCCTTCACGGCCGAGCAGGCCCTCGCCGGTTGGACGGTCTATGCGCGGCAGTGCGGGGAATGCCATGGGGAGAACCTGGACGGGGCGGAAGCGCCGGCGCTGCGCGGCGTGGACTTCCTGAGCGGCTGGCTCGGGCAGACGACAGACGAGCTGTTCGCCTACGTGCGTGACGCGATGCCGCCCGGCGGCGGCGGGTCGCTGGGCGATCAGGTCTACCTGAACCTGGTCGCGTACATCCTGGACGTGAACGGCGCCCTGCCGGGGGACGCGCCGCTGACGGCCGATGCGGCGGTCGCGATCGGCGACGCGGCGGACGTGGCCGAGGCGCAGCGGGCGGCGCGGGAAGGCGATCGGCCCCGGCGGCGCCCGTTGCGGTTCGTCAACCGCGAGGTGCCGCACGAGCTGACCCCGGTGACCGACGCCCTGCTGGCGGACCCGCCGCCGGGCGACTGGCCGAGCTGGCGACGGACGCGCAACGGCCACGGCTACAGCCCGCTGGATCGGATCACGCGCGACAACGTCGACCAGCTTCGGCTGGCCTGGGTGCTGGCGATCCGGGAGGGGCGCCACCAGACGACGCCGCTGGTGCACGACGGCGTGATGTTCCTGGCCAATCCCGGCAGCGTGGTGCAGGCCATCGACGCGGCCACCGGCCAGGTCATCTGGCAGTACCGCTCGCCCCTGCCGGAGGAAGCGCCGCAGCGGGCGCCGACCCGCACGCTGGCGCTCTACGGCGACAAGGTGTTCCTCGCCACCGCCGACGCGGCGATCGTGGCGCTCGATGCGCGGACCGGCGCCGAAGTGTGGCGCACGCTGAAAGCGGACTACACGCAGGGATTCCGCGGCAACGCCGGCCCGGTCATCGCGGACGGCGTCGTCGTCACCGGCACCAACGGATGCCAGCGCTACAAGGAGCAGACCTGCTTCATAACCGGCCACGACCCCGACACCGGCGAGGAGCTGTGGCGCACGTCGACGATCGCGCTGCCGGGCGACCCGAACGATGCGTCGTGGGGCGACACGCCGCCGTATCTGCGCGCGGGCGGCGACTCGTGGATTCCCGGCAGCTACGACCCGGAGCTGGGCCTCTTCTACATCGGCACGGCGCAGGCCAAGCCGTGGGTGGCGGCCAGCCGCG
>WTGR01000061.1 GCA_011523485.1 Acidobacteriota bacterium | reverse complement strand
TGATTACAAATCAGCCGCTCTACCGGACTGAGCTACGCCAGCCGGACGAATTGGGGATAATAGCAGAATCCACCCGTTCCGGCAAGGGCCGCGGGGATCCCGGGCCGCGTCCTCAGCCGGCCGGCGCCGCGGCCGACCGCTGGCGGACCGCCTCGAACAGGGCCACGGCGGCGGCGACCGACGCGTTGAGACTCGACACCCGCCCCCGCATCGGCAGGGCCGCGCGCCAGTCGCAGCGCTCGCGCACCAGCCGGTGCAGCCCGCGCCCCTCGCCGCCGATGACGATTGCGGACGGCAGGCGCAGGTCCAGATCGTACAACGACTGGTCGGCCTCGGCCTCGAGTCCGATCGTCCACACCCCGGCCGCCTTCAGCTCGGCGAGCGCCCGCGGCAGGTTGACGACCGGCGCGAGAGGGACGTGCACGAGCGCCCCGGCCGAGGCCTTGACGGCCGCGCCGGTGACCGGGGCCGCCCGCCGCTCGGGCACGACGAGCCCCGAGCCGCCGGCGGCGTCGAGCGTGCGTGCGATGGCGCCCAGATTGCGCGGATCCTCGATACCGTCGAGGACGAGGATGAGCGGCGGCGTACGGACCGCGACCAGGTCGGCCACCGCGTACGTCTCGAGCGCGCGCACGGAGGCGACCACGCCCTGGTGCGCCGCCCCGCCCGCCAGGCGGTCCAGCTCCGCGGGATCGACCCGCCGCAGGCGCACCCCGCGGCGGTCCGCCAGATCCAGCAGCTCCGTCAGGCCGCGCCGGCGGCGCACGCTCACCGCCAGCGCCGTGACCCGCCCGGCGCGCAGCGCCTCGATCACCGGCTTGACGCCGAAGATCGTCATCGCACCAGCGTGGCGGCCGCGTGCACCGCGATCGCCTCGCCGCGGCCCACCGCGTCCACCCCTTCGCCCGTCTTGGCCTTCACGCTGACGGCATCCACCGCCACCTCGAGGGCCGCCGCCAGCCGCTCCCGCATCGCGGCGGCGTGCGGGCCGATGGGCGGACGCTCGGCGATGATCACGACGTCGGCGTTGCCGACCGCGTACCCGCGCTCGCGCACGATGGCGACCGCGCGTTCCAGCAGATCGATGCTCGACGCGCCTTTCCAGCGGGGATCGCGGTTGGAGAAGTGCTGCCCCACGTCGCCCGCCGCGGCGCCGCCCAGAATGGCGTCGATCAGGGCGTGACAGACCGCGTCGGCGTCCGAGTGCCCGTCCAGCCCCCGGTCGTGGGGCACGTGCACGCCGCCGAGGATCAACGGTCTCCCGGCCACGGTCCGATGCAGGTCGTAGCCGATGCCCAGGCGTACGGCGGCGGCCGGCGCGGCAGCCGACCGCGCCGCTCGTCCGGCCGCGCGATCCAGATCCGCCGGGGTCGTGATCTTCACGTTCTCCGGGTCCCCCTCGACGAGCCGAACCGTGTACCCGGCCCGTTCCGCCAGCAGCGCCTCGTCCGTGGCGTCGACCCCGCCGCGGCCGAGCGCGACCGCGGCCCGCAACACGTCGGCGCGGAAGCCCTGCGGCGTCTGGGCCAGGTGGATGCGCTCGCGCGGGAGCGTCGCGGCCACCACGGCGTGTCCGCCGGCGTCGGCGCTCCGCTTGACCGTATCGGTCGCCGGGACGGCCGGCACGGCGGCCCCCGCCTCGGCCGCGGCGTCGATGACGCGGCCGATGAGCGCCCGGCTGCAGAACGGGCGCGCCGCGTCGTGGACCAGCACCAGCGAGGCCGCGTCTCCGACGGCATCGAGGCCGGCCGCCACCGAATCCTGGCGCCGCCGCCCGCCGGCGACGACGCGCAGGGGGGTCTCCACCGCCTGGAACCCGACCGGCGGATCCGCGGCCAGCTCCGGCGGCAGCACCACGACGATCTCGCCGACCCGCGTGCTGCGGTCGAACGGCGCCAGCGCGAGCTCCAGCAGCGTCCGCCCGCCGATGGAGCGGAGCTGCTTGGGCACGCCGCCGCCGGCGCGCAGGCCGCGCCCGCCCGCCGCGATGATCGCCGCTACGCGCATGGGTCGTCCAACTCGGCGACGGTCGCCGCGATGATACCGCGAACCCGCTCGGCCAGCGCCCGGGCATCGGCGCGCGTCAGGCCGTCGGTGGACAGCGGCGGATGCACCACCAGCGCGACGTCGCCGGGGCGCGTCGTCAGCATGCCCTTGCGCATGACGTGCCGCGTGCCCGACACCGCCACCGGCGCCACCGGCAGCCCGGCCTCTATCGCCAGCAGGAACAGGCCGCGCCGGAAACGACCCACCCGTCCGTCGCGGCTCCGCGTCCCCTCCGGAAAGACGATCAGCGAATGGCCGCGCCGCATCAGGCGCGCCACCTGCTTCAGGGCGCTCGCGCCGGCGCGGGCGCGGTCCACCAGCAGGTGGCCGGTCCAGCGCAGGTGCCAGCCGAGCACCGGGAAGCGGCCGAGCGACGCCTTGGCGATGATGCGGAGCTGCAGCGGCAGCGCGACGAACAGGACGGGGATGTCGTAGATGCTCTGGTGGTTGGAAACGAACACGCAGGGTGCGCTCCGGTCCACCTGCTCGACGCCGCGGGCCGCGGTCCGCACCCCGGTCGTCGCCAGGATGAGCCATGCCCAGGTGCGCGCGCACCAGTGCGCCAGCCGGCCCCGCCGATCCACGAGCATCGACGCCAGGGACAGCGCGCCGAGCACGATGGTGTAGACGGAGATGGCGGGAATCAACCAGAACACGGTCCGCCACCAGTGGAAGGAAGGCATTCGTCCGCTTCGTTCACGACACGGCCAGCAGCGCGTCGAGGGCGTCCTCGACGGTCTCGACCCCGACCGTCTCGCACCCGGCGTCGGCCGTTTCCCGGCCGTGGTTCACCGCCGGCAGGACGCAGCGCGTGAAGCCGAGCTGCGCCGCCTCGCGGACGCGCAGGGCGGCCTGCGGCGTCCCGCGCACCTCGCCTCCCAGCCCCACCTCGCCGAACACCGCCGTGCCCGGCCGCACCCCGCGCCCCCGCAGGCTCGACG
>WTGR01000881.1 GCA_011523485.1 Acidobacteriota bacterium | reverse complement strand
CCCTGATTCCGGGCGACGGCGAGACCAAGCGGCTCTGCCCGCACGTCGGCGGCGGCCGGAGCTGGCAGCCGACCGCCTACGACCCGCGAACCAACATCGCCTACATACCCATCATCGAGGCGTGCATGGACCTCGTGCCCGTCGGCGAAGGCGAACGCGGCAGCCTGACCACCGGCGTGCGCTGGACGGTCCGGCCGCGACCGGAGAGCGACGGGCGGTACGGACGGCTGGAAGCCATCGACCTCGCCACCGGAGAGACTGCCTGGATCTCGCGCCAGCGGGCGCCGCAAACCACCGCCGCCCTCGCCACCGCCGGCGGCCTGGTCTTCGCCGGCTCGCTCGACCGGCGCATCAGCGCCTACGACGCGGCCAGCGGCGACCGGCTCTGGGCGACGCGGCTAACCGAAGTGCCGAACGCCCCCCCGATCACCTACGCAGTGGACGGGCGGCAGTACGTCGCCGTGATCGTCGGCAGCGGCGGTTACCTCACGCGGGCCTACTCGATGCTCGCCCCGGAGATCCGGAATCCGCCGGACCGAGCCGCCGCGTTGTTCGTCTTCGCGCTGCCGGAAGACGGGGCGGCCGAAGCCGGTGTACCCTGATCTGCGGGCCATGGCACAGGCCACGATTTCCACGACGGCGGCAGACTCGACGACGGCGCGGACCTCTCAGGCCGAGCTCGACGCCCTGCTGTGCGATTCCATGCCGCCGCAGGGCTGCTGGAGCGAAGCGCTCTACCTGTGGCTCACGGACCGGACCAACCGGCTTATCGAGTTCACGGACGGCACCGTCGAGCTGCTCCCCATGCCCACCGTCGAGCATCAGGCCATCCTCTCGTTCCTCAACGACCGGTTCAAGGAGTACCTCGCCCCGCGCGGCGGGTTCGTCCTGTTCGCGGGGCTGCGGGTGCGCATTCGCGAAGGCAAGTTCCGCGAACCCGATCTGGCCGCTCTCCGCAGCCGATCGGATCCCCGGAACGAACCGCGCTACTGGCTCGGTGCGGACGTGGTGGCGGAGGTCGTCAGCCCCGACGACCCGGCGCGCGACCTCGTCGCCAAACCCGCCGACTACGCAGAGGCGGGCATCCCCGAGTACTGGATCGTCGATCCCCGGGTCGAGACGGTCACCGTGCTGACCCTCGCCGGCGGCGCCTACGCGGAGCACGGCGTGTTCTCGCGCGGCGACACCGCGACCTCGGCGCTGCTGGAAGGTTTCGCCGTCGACGTGACGGCCCTGTTCGACTTCGGAAAGGGATAGGCAGGAGGAGCATCATGCGCAACCTGAGATTCGCCCTGTTCGTCGTCGTCGTCGCCGCTCTGCCCTTCGCGCTCGGCGGATGCGCCGCCGAGACGCCCACCCCGGCCGCCGAGGACGCGGCCGTCGACGCCGCAAGCCCGCGCGATCCCTTCGTGGGGACGTACGAGCTCATCGGACGCAACGTGAAGGACGAGAACGGCGAGTACGTCCCCGTGGAGGACTTCAACTCGCTCGGCTACATCACCTACAGCGACCGGGGGTACATGGCCGTGAACGTCATGCCCCTCGACCGCGAGCCCTTCGCCGACGACAGCAATCCGACCCCGGAGGAAGTGCAGGCGGCGCTGCAGGGCTATACGGGCTACTACGGACCCTTCTCCGTCCACGAGGACGAGGACGGCGGATACCTGATCCACCACCGCACCGGGCAGATCAATCCGGGCGGCGAGGTCGACGCGAAGCGCTACTACGACCTCGTCGACGACAAGCTCATCCTCACCCCCGCGTCGGACACCGGGATGAAGCACGACGCCAACCGGCAGGTCGTGTGGCAGCGGCTGCCGGACGTGGAGCTGTCGGAGGAGGCGCAGCGTTTCCTCGGCCACCGCGAGCTCCTGTACACCACCCGGTATACCGTCCAGGACGGGGAGCCGGTCGAGGACGGCGAGCGGAACGAGAGCCGCGCCGGCTCGGTCATTCTCTACACGCCGACCGGCCACATGATGGTGCACCTGATGGCGCGCGAGGGTCGCACCCCGTACGCGGGCGACACCCCGACGCCTGAAGAGTCCATGGCCGCCTACCGGACCTACGGCGGGTACTTCGGACGCTTCACCGTCCATGAGGACGCCGACCCGATATACGTCGTCCACCACCAGGAGGGCAGGTCACGGCCGACCACCGGGGTGACTGACGCCGAGCGGCTCTACCAGTTGGACGGCGACGTCCTGCGACTGGGCGGCCGGCCGAGCGAGAACGAGGATGGCGTTCTCGCCGGCGGGCACCTCTACTGGGAGCTGATGCCGCACCGGGAGGAGTAGCCGGCCGCCGGGGAGGCAACACGATGGCGCCGTGGATCCGCGAGGATCCACGGCGCCGGAGTCGGGGAAGGAAGCGCTCGGTTCAGCGGCTGACGGTGACGGTCACGTCCTTGTGCGTCGCCAGGCCGCCGTCGTGGGCGAGGCAGCGGAGCACGTAGGTGCCCGGCTCGCTGAAGGTGGCCTGCACCACCCAGGCGCCATCCTCGGGAACCTCGGGCGGCTCCCAGCCGGGCGCCCACGGCGAGTCGGCGCCCTCGCGGTAGTCCTCCCAGACCTCGAACTGCGGGGGATCGAACGTGACGCGGTCCTCGCCGCGATAGACGATCCAGGCGACGCGGAGGCCGCTGGCGCTGTTCGGCGTTCCCGCCCCCCCGCGGCCGAGCCGCCAGCTCGGGGGCGGCATCGCCCGCCGCTTCGGCACGCCGTCGTCGCTGGCCACGGCGGTCAGGACGACCGGCTCGCCCACCCTGACATCACGGGCCGATTCGCCCTCGACATCGAGCACGGGCCGCTCGTTGCCGAAGATGTTGTAGGCGCCGCCCGCCGGCCCGCCGGCGCCGTTGTTGTTCATGATCGCGATGTCGTTGAGGAAGTAGTCGGGGTGCAGCGTCGCGTAGGCGCGCTCGGTCTGCCCGTTGCTGGTCAGCGTCCAGACGACCTCGCCGTCACCGAAGTCCGCCGGCACCCGCAC
>WTGR01000816.1 GCA_011523485.1 Acidobacteriota bacterium | reverse complement strand
CCGGGACAGCGGCACATCGCGCCCCACCTGAACCAGCCGCGCGGCGGGGGGGAGCCGACCCGGGCCTGGCCGCGGGCCCTCGACGCGACGACCGGCGCCCTGCGCTGGGAGTTCCCGACCCTGCCCACCGAGAGCGACTTCGGCAGCGAGACCTGGGGCAACCAGAGCTGGCGCGACCGCATCGGCAACAACGTGTGGGCCTTCACGCTCACCGTCGACGAGGAGCGGGGCCTGGTCTACATGCCGGTGAGCAGCCCGGGGTCGAACTTCTACGGCGGCGACCGCCCCGGCGACAACCTCTTCGCGAACTCGACCATCGCCATCGACATCCGCAGCGGCGAGCTCGCGTGGTACTTCCAGAACATCCACCGCGAGTTGTGGGACTACAACCTGCCGCCGTCGCCCGGCCTGATGGACATCGAGCGCGACGGCGAGATCATTCCCGCCCTCGCGCAGGTCGGCAAGTCGGGCTGGATGTTCATCCTCAACCGCGTGACCGGCGAGCCCGTCCACGGGGTGGAGGAGCGGCCGGTGCCCGCCGGCGACGTGCCCGGCGAGCAGTACTCGCCGACCCAGCCGTTTCCGCTCGCGCCGCCCGCGGTGTCGCGGGTGAGCATCGGTCCCGACGACGTCGTCACCGCCGACGACACGACGCCGGAGCACGCGGCCGCCTGCCGCGAGCTGTGGGACACGGTCGGCTACTACAACGACGGGCCCTATACGCCCATCCGGTACCGGCAGGAGGGCACCCCGCCGTCGCTCGTGTTCCCGGGCACCGGCGGCGGCGTGAACTGGAACGGCACCGCCTACGATCCCGAGCTCGGCTACATCTTCGTCAACTCCAAGGACCAGCCGATCAGCGGCTGGATGACGGAGAACGAGCTGTACCCCTCGGACACCGACGACCAGGTGGCCTTCGTCCGCGAGGCCGGCCCGCCGTTCGAGGCCCCGATCTTCGACGCCGACGGCGAGCGGCTCGGCGCGCTCCCCTGCTTCAAGCCGCCCTGGGCGCGCCTCGTCGCGGTCGAGGCCGCCACCGGCGAGATCGCCTGGGAGGTGCCGCTGGGCATCGACGAGCTGTTGCCCGAGGGCAGGCAGCGCGTCGGCAGCCGCAACGTCGGCGGCCCCATCGTCACCGCGGGCGGCCTCGTGTTCATCGGCGCCACCGTCGACCGCCGCTTCCGGGCCTTCGATTCGCGCACCGGCGAGGAGCTGTGGTCCGCCGCGTTCGACTACAACGTCGAGGCGGTGCCGATCACCTACGCCGGGAACGACGGCCGGCAATACGTGGCCGCCAACGTCTCGGCGCCGGCTACCGGCGAGCCGCGCGGGAACGAGCGACTGGTGGTGTTCGCGCTGCCGGACAGGTAGTCGGCATCCGGCTTCGAGCCATCCGGCCGTCCAGGCGTCGGCGCAGCGGGTCGGCCCTGCTGCCGATGCGGCCGAGCCTGCTGGCGTCCGGACGCCAGCGGGTAGGCCGGGGATGATTGTGCCGTGGAGAGATTACGGGCTCCATCGAGCACTACATGTTGTAGCCATGGTTTTCCGTGCCCACTTTGTTGGGGTACAATGCCTTGTGGCGCAAAATTTCCTTGGCGCAAATCGTGCTAGCACGTTATACTCGCTTGGCAGGTGAAGCGCTTGGCCTGCCCCGTTGGGCGGGGAACCGTTCTCGCACGTCGTCCACCTGTCACTGGGAGTTGCCGAGGGGTGGAATCAATCCGGCCGTATTCCCACCGGGGCCACTCAGGAGGTAGGAAGCAAAATGAAACTTGGCATGAAGAGACCCATGATCGGGCTGGCTCTCGCCGCCACCCTTCTCGCGCCCGGCCTTGCGGGCGCCCAGGACTCGGGAACGATCAGCGGCACGGTCACGGACGCGACGGGCTTCATCCTGCCCGGGGTCACCGTGGAAGCGCGGGACGCTGCAGGCGTCGGAGAGGTCACCTTCACCGACGGCGCCGGCCAGTTCACGTTCAGCGGGCTGGCGCCGGGGACCTACGAGGTGATCTTCACCCTCCCCGGCTTCGACGCGCCCGCCCAGGTCGTGGACGTGGGCGCCGGCGTCACCGCCACCGTCGACGTCGTGATGGACATTCTGCTGCAGGAAACGGTGGCGGTCGTAGGCACGCGCGCGGAACCGCGGTCGATCGCCGCCTCCCCGGTGCCCATCGACGTCATCACCGCCCAGGACTTCACCAGCCAGGGCGACATGGACCTCACCAACCAGTTGCGGACCGTCGTCCCGTCGTTCAACGTCAACACGCAGCCGATCAGCGACGCGGCCACCATCGTGCGGCCGGCCAACCTGCGCAACATGGCGCCGGACCACACGCTGATCCTGGTCAACGGCAAGCGCCGCCACCGCGCCGCGGTCATCGCCTGGCTGGGCAACGGCGTCGCCGACGGGGCGCAGGGACCGGACCTGTCGTCCATACCCTCCATCGCCCTGCGGCAGGTCGAGGTGTTGCGCGACGGGGCGGCTGCGCAGTACGGGTCCGACGCCATCGCCGGCGTCATCAACTTCGAGTTGAAGAACGCGCGCTCCGGGGGCAGCATGGAGTTCCGCAGCGGCCAGTACTTCGACGAGAACGACGGCACCCCGGCGACGTGCGGCCCCGTCGGCCGCTCGTGCAACGGCATCGGCGGCCGCGCGCCGAGCTACACGTTCGCCGGCAACGCGGGTCTGCCGCTCGGCCCCGAGGGGTTCCTGAACCTCAGCCTGGAGTACGGCGGCGTGCAGCCGACCAACCGCGCGGTGCAGGACGGCGGCACGATGGCGGTGATCAACGGCGGCAACGCCAACGTGCGCGACACGTCGCGCGTCTGGGGCGTGCCGCTGGTCGAGGACGACCTGAAGCTGTTCGCCAACTTCGGCAGCGGGGGCGATCAGGCCGAGTTCTACGGCCACACGAGCTACGCCAGCAAGATGGTGACCGGCGGGTTCTATTTCCGCAACCCCAACAACCGCGGGAACGTGTACTCGGTGGAC
>WTGR01000469.1 GCA_011523485.1 Acidobacteriota bacterium | reverse complement strand
TGGAGATGATGAAGGAGATCGGCTACTGCCACGGGATCGAGAACTACTCGCGGCACCTGTCCGGCCGCGCCCCGGGAGAGCCGCCGCCCACCCTGCTCGACTATCTTCCCGACGACGCGCTGACGATCATCGACGAGAGTCACCAGACGGTGCCGCAGGTGCGGGGGATGTACCACGGCGACCGCGCGCGCAAGGACGTGCTGGTCGAGTACGGCTTCCGGCTGCCGTCGGCCATCGACAATCGGCCGCTGACGTTCGACGAGTGGAAGGGGCGCGTCGGCCAGGTGGTCTTCGTCTCCGCGACGCCCGGACCGTACGAGCTGGACCGCAGCGCCGGGGTCGTGGTGGAGCAGATCATCCGCCCGACCGGCCTGGTCGATCCGGCGGTCGACGTCCGTCCCGTCAAGGGCCAGGTCGACGACCTGCTGCACGAGATCCGGCTGCGCGCGGAGCGCCGGGAGCGCGTGCTGGTGACCACCCTCACCAAGCGGATGGCGGAGGACCTCACGCAGTTCTACCAGGAACTGGGGGTGCGGGTCCGTTACCTGCACTCGGACATCGACACGCTGGAGCGCGTCGAGATCCTGCGCGACCTGCGGCGGGGAGCCTTCGACGTCCTGGTCGGCATCAATCTGCTGCGGGAAGGGCTGGATCTGCCGGAGGTGTCGCTGGTCGCGATTCTGGACGCCGACAAGGAGGGCTTCCTGCGGTCGGCCGGATCCCTCATCCAGACGGCGGGTCGCGCGGCGCGCAACGTGAACGGGCGGGTCGTGATGTACGCGGATGCGGAGACCGACTCGATGCGGGCGGCACTGACCGAGATGGCCCGGCGGCGCGAGCGGCAGGAGGCGTACAACCGCGAGCACGGGATCACCCCGGCCTCGGTCAGCAAGGACATCGACAGCGTGCTGACCAGTGTGTACGAGCGCGACTACGCCGCGGTTCCCGCCGCCGAGCCGCCCGGCCCGACCTACCGCAGCCAGGCCGAGGTGGACGAGCGCATCGCCGCGTTGCAGAAGGAGATGCGCGCCGCCGCGGCGAATCTCGAGTTCGAGCGGGCGGCCGTCCTGCGGGACCAGGTGCGGGATCTGCGCAGGCTGGAGATTGGCGTCTCGCCGTGATGTGAGAAGATGGGAGCGGGCCGGCCGGACAACTGGAAATCGGTCGTTGACGCCAACCGTCGCCGGTGGTAGAACGTGTGCACGGGCCGGCGCCGGCTCTGGCGCCGTCGAAGGGAGATTCACCATGTCGAGTTTGGAGATCCTCAGACGGGTGGCGGTCGTCGTCGTTCTGGCGGCGGTGGCTTTCGCGGGGCAGGCGCAGGCGCAGGAATCGGAGTCCGCGCCCCTGGCCGCAGAGCTGGCCGAGTTGCTGAGCGCCTCCGGGATGGGCGCCATCGCGGCGCGGGACACGGCGGACGAGGACCGGTTCG
Organism: Acidobacteriota bacterium; assembly: GCA_011523485.1. The sequence goes on along the minus strand of WTGR01000469.1, from coordinate 11,235 downwards.
TAGCCGCGCTGGCCTTCCCCGGCACGCTTCTCGTCGTGTCGGCGCGCCTGGAGGTGGCGCTGTACGTGGAGCAGAAGATCGCCGACGGGCAGTATCGCGAGGCCTACATCGACCTGAACGCGGCATCGATTCCGGAGACGAAGGTGTTGATCACCGACACGGGGGCAGACGGCCTCTCCGGCGGAGACGATTCGGCCGACATGGTCGATACCGGTTCCGGTGCGGCCCGGTACGATGGCGATGCGGACGCCGACGCGCAGTACGCGCGCATGCTGCGGGCCTTGATCGCCGAAGCGCGCTGATTCCGCTCCGGTTGGCGGCGGAGCGAGTCTTCGATTACACTGCGGGTTCGATCCGGATCGGGCGCTTGGCTCAGTGGTAGAGCATCGCCTTCACACGGCGGGGGTCAGTGGTTCGAATCCACTAGCGCCCACCACTGCCCGGCTTTCACGCGGCAGTGGCCTTCGACGGGTCCCTTCCCGATCGCGTCACAGCGGCGAGTCCGGCAGGCGCCGCTCCCCCGGTCCATCGTAGAAGTGCTGCGACGGATCGATGGGGCGCATCGCGTCCTGCCGCCGTTGCTCTTCGATGGCGTGAGTCACCAGACCGGGCACCCGCGAAATCGTGAAGAGCATCGTGGCGGTCTGGGCGTCGAGGCCGAGGTCGCCGGCCACGGCGGCGATGGCGCCGTCGGCGTTCAGCGACATCCGCGGCCGACCGGCCGCGGCTTGCCGCTCCGCCAGCTCCTGCTCCACCGCGCGGGCGAGCTGGGTATGCCCGCCCTCGAGCTCCAGCTCGAAGGCGAGCTGCATCAGACGCGCGGCGCGCGGGTCCCGGCGGTGCCGGCGATGCCCGAATCCGGGCGGATTCTGCCCGCTGCCGGCGCGTTGATCCAGCAGCCGGCGCGCCGCGTCGTCGTACGATACCCAGTCGCCCACCAGCGCGAGCCCGTCGTCGAGAAACCGCATGCAGCCTTCTATGCTTCCCCCGCCGCCGAGGGGCGAGCCGAGAGCCAGCATGCCGGCCGCGGCGGCGGCGCGCAACGGGGCGCCGGTGCCCGCGACGTGCCGCGCGGCCAACGTCGAGGGCGGCGTCGCGCCGTGATCCAGCGACGCTACGAGCAGGGCGTCCATCACGCGGCTCACCGTCGGCGAGGCGATCTCACCGGTGATCAGCAGGTAGATGGCGTCCCCGAAGGACAATCGGCCCATCAACTCGTCGAGCGGGTACCCGCGCACCAGGATCTTGTCCGGCTCGACCTGGGTGATGGCGGTCGGCCAGCGGCCGGCCGGCGGCCGATTCGGGGGCGCGTTCGGTGTCTGGGAACTGGACATCGAGCTTCTCGCTTCGGGCTATCATGCCCCAATGACCGCCAGATAGGGTAGATGACGGTGCTCCTCGTTGTGATCGAGGCCGTATCCGACCACGAACCGGTTCGGGATGCGAAAGCCGACCAGGTCCACCGGAACGTCGGTCCGCCGGCGCGCCGGCTTGTCGAGAAGCGTCACGGTGTCGAGGCTCCTGGGCCGCGCCGCGATGAGATTCCGCCGCAGGGTCTGCAAGGTCAGACCGGTGTCCACGATGTCCTCCACGATGACGATGTGCCGGTCGCGGAGATCCGAGCTCGGGCCGTGAAGCAGCCGCGGCGTTCCCGACGTAGTGCTGCCCGAGCCGTAGCTCTGCATCCTGACGAAATCGATGGTGACCGGCCGCGGCATCGCCCGTACGAGATCGGCCAGAAACATGAAGCTGCCGCTCAGCACGGCGACCAAGTGCGGCGTGGCGCCGGCCGGAAAGCGGCCGTCGAGGCTGATCGCGAGCTCGGCCACACGGTTGCGGATCTGCTCGGCCGTGTACAGCGGTACCGGAACCCTGGACATGGGACGCCGCAGGCGAGAGTACACCATCGGGACGGCGGCGCGGCGCCGGCGGCCGGCGCGCGCCCGGATGCGCCGCCACGATCGAATAGAGGTGCGAAATGAAGCAATCCATCGCCGCCGCCGCCGGTGTCGTGCTGTTTCTCGCGGCAGGCTCGACAGCGCGGGCGCAGCCGGCGGCCGCGGGTGGACATCCGGACATTCGCCTCTTCTTTCAGGCGATCCACGACGACGGCGACATCGCCGATGCGGCGCTGGAGCAGATCGCGGCACGCTGGCGGAACGGCTACGCCGGAATCATCTGGGACCTCGTGCGGTTCATGCGGCCCCCCAGCCGGTCGGCGGTCCGGCCCCCGGGTCTGGGCGCCGATCCGACCAATCCCGGCGCCGGCGGCCGATTGGAATGGATACAGCCGGAACACCCGAGCACCCGGGTGTGGCGGCGGCTGATGCGGTTTCTCGAGCGGCAGACCGGCCAGCGCTTCCGCGGCGACATCCGGCGGGCGCACCAGTGGATCTGGGACCAGCCGTACGATCCGCATCCCGACTACGGCTTCTTCAAGGGGCAGTGGTACGCCCAGATGGACCCCCGTTTCGCCGACTTCTTTCCCCGCCGCGTGTTCTCGACCATCCGGCTGGACGAGATCGACTGGGGCGGCGTGGACGTCAACGGCATTCCGCCGTTGGAGTACCCCGCGCACCTGGCGGCCGGCGACGCGGACTACCTCGATGACGACCACGTCGTGTTCGGCGTCGCGGCCGGCGGCGAGACCCGCGCCTATCCGAAGCGGATTCTGGCCTGGCACGAGATGGCGCTCGACCGGCTGGGCGGCGTCGAGTTGACCATCGTCTACTGCACGCTGTGCGGCACCGTCATTCCCTACGAGAGCGTGGTCGAGGGCGAGCACATCCGGTTCGGGACGAGCGGCCTGCTGTATCGATCCAACAAGCTGATGTTCGATCACGGCACCCGCAGCCTGTGGAACACCTTCGAGGGCGTTCCGGTGCTCGGCACGCTGGTCGGGTCCGGCAGGCGACTGACGCACCGGTCGGTCGTCACCACCACCTGGGGCGAATGGCGCCGCATGCATCCCGACACGACGGTTCTCTCGCTCGACACCGGTCACCAGCGGGACTACCGCGAGGGCGTGGCGTACCGCGCCTACTTCCGGACCGACGACCTGATGTTCGACGTCCCGGAGCGCGACGATCGGCTCGACAACAAGGACGAGGTGCTGGTCATGCTTCTCGAGGACGCCCGGGGCGCCCGCCGGCCCCTGGCCGTCTCGGCCGACTTCCTCGATGACCACCGACTCCACCTGGAAGCGCACGCCGGGCGCCGGCTCCTCATCGTGACGAGCCGCGAGGGAGCGAACCGCGTCTACGACGCCGGCTCGACGAACTTCGAGCGGCTCGCCGGAGACCTCCTGGTCGTCGACGCGGAGGGCGGCCGCTGGCAGGTGACGGAGGATGCGCTGATCGATGCGTCGGATCCGGCGCGGCAGGCGCCGCGGGTGGCCGCCCAGCGCGCGTTCTGGTTCGGCTGGTACTCGCAGTTCCCGGAGACGCGGCTGGTCCGTTGATGTGCGCCGCCCGTCTTGCGGTTCGCCCGGGCCTCCGCGCCGTCCCGCCGGACGTCGCGCGACGCGGCTAATCCCCGAACCTGAGGGGTTGGTAGCCGCCGTCGGGCGTCCATTGCACCCGACCCACCGCATCGGACGCTCCGGGGCGGTGGAAGTAGACCAGCGCTTCGAGGAGTTGCGCCGCCGCCGGGGTCACGGCCTCGCGGGCGATCTCGGTCATGTCGTCGAGCCTTTCCGTCTCGACGATCATCATCAGCACGCCGGAGACCGAGTTGGCGCTGATCACGCGCCAGCCCGGGCCGCCCATGGCGGGCTGGCCCGGTCGCGGGCCGGCGGACGGGGGAGCAGGACGCCGCACCGTCTCGCCGCGCGGCAGCGCCGGGGCGTCCACCGCCGGCGGGTCGGCGGAGAACCTGTTGACCTGGATTGCGACCGCGGCCAGCGCGCCGAGAGTCACCACGGTTGCGCCCGTGGCGGCCAACCGCGGCAGGAGGCGCGGACGGCTCGCCGGCCGACCGGCCGGCCGCGGGTCCGGTTGTGCCGGGGATTTCACGGGATCCTCCTCGCCGGCGCGCCGTCCTCGGTGGCCTGCCGCAAGCGGCGATCCGAACCGCTGGCCCGACCGGCCGCGGCTGCCATATCCTGTGGACAGTGAGAACGCGAGAGGCGCATGCAGGCGCGGAATGACCCGCGCCTGCAACAACCAAGGAGTGCAGCGAGCATGAGACGACTGTACGTTCTGGCTGCCGCCCTGACCATCGTTGCGCTGGGCGCCGGCGGTGCGCTGGCGGCCGAGCTGGAGGTCGGCGACGTCGCGCCGCCCTTCGAGTTGCCGGGCAGCGACGGGAATACCCACACCCTGGCCCAGTACGAGGGCAGGACCGTCGTGCTGGCGTGGTTTCTCAAGGCCTTCACCGGTGGTTGAACGGCCGAGTGCGAGTCGCTGCGTGACTCCAGCGACCAACTGAACCAGTTCGACATTCAGTACTTCATGATCAGCGTCGACGACGCGGAGACCAATCGGCGGTTCGCCGAATCGCTCGACGCGAACTTTCCGATCCTGAGCGATCCCGGCCGGGGCGTCGCCGACGCGTACGGCGTCATGAACGCGGCGTGGTCGATGCCCAACCGGTGGACGTTCATCATCGGTCCCGACGGGAAGATCCTCAGGATCGACAAGCAGGTGAGCATGTCGCGGGCGGGACAGGAACTCGTCGCCCACCTCACCGAACTGGGGGTGCCCCGCAAGTAGGCCACCCATGCGAGAGTGGGTGTGGTTGTGACGGTGGAGGGCGCCGGTATGTCGTCCGCCGTCTTCGCCTCGTTTGGGAGCGCCGTCGATCAGGGTCCCCCGGGGGGAGTCTTCTTCCGGCGACGCTCCCTGCGCAGGCTCGCGCGGCAGCCCCGAGGCCACGCTGGCGAGACCCGCCGCGGGACGCCGTGTCCGGCCTCAGCCCCCATCGCTCCAGGAGCCTGCAACGCAGAACTCGCTTCGCTGCGTTCCACGGCGCAGGCGACTAGTTCGATTCGGAGCTCTCCGACTTCTCGTCGACTTTCATCTCGTCCTTGAATCCCCGGATCGCCTGGCCCAGTCCCTTGCCGAGACCGGACAACCGATTGGCGCCGAAGATGAGGATCACGATGACGAGAATGATGATCAGTTCCATCGGGCCGACGGGACCAATCAGCGCGAGCATCAGTTCAGGGTGCATCGTATGACCTCTCTCTGGGTTACCCGATTGTAGATCGATTCCTCCAGGCAATCTCACCGCGCGGCGGCGGCTCGGCGTTCCCGCCCGATCCGGACACGAGCCGACCCGTTTCGTGTTACGTTAGGCGGCCAGATGACGGATACGCCCGGTTCCGACGTGCAGGCGGTGCAGGACGCACAGGCCCGGTTCGACGAGCAGCGCCGCCGGGTCGGCCTGCTGCTCGGGCCGGCGCTGTTCCTGCTGGTCCTCCTCCTTCCGTTCGGCAGCCTGACCCCGGAGGGGCATCGGCTGGCCGCGGTCATGGCGCTGGTCATCGTCTTCTGGACCACCGAGGCGCTGCCGCTGGCCGTCACGGCGCTGCTCGGGCCGGTGCTGGCCGTCATGCTGCGCGTGGCGCCGGTGCGGGACGTCCTGGCGCCGTTCGCCAATCCGCTGATCTTCCTCTTCATCGGCAGCTTCATCCTGGCCCAGGCGCTGTTCGTTCATCGGGTGAACGAGCGCATCGCCTACGGAGTCCTGTCGTGGCGCTTCATCGGCGCCCGGCCGACCCGCATTCTCGTGGCCTACGGCGCCCTCGCCGCGTTCCTGTCGGCCTGGATGAGCAACACCGCCACGACCGCCATGCTCGTGCCGATCGGGGTGTCGCTCGTCGTCTTCATGGAGTCCGAGGGGAAGCTGCCGAAGCACTACGGCACGGCCCTCATGCTGATGACCGCGTACGGCTGCTCCATCGGCGGCATGGCGACGCCGGTCGGCACGCCGCCCAACATCATCGCCATCGGGTTCATCGGCGAGCAGCTCGGCGTCCGCATCTCGTTCGTCGAGTGGATGCTGCTCGCGGTTCCCGTGACGGCCATCTTCATGGGCATCGTGTTCGTCTACCTGAACTGGGTCGGACGGACCGGCATCACCGAGATCCCGGGGGCGGAGGCGATCATCGCCGAGCGGCAGCGCGCGCTCGGCCCCTGGAAGCCGGGCGAGCGGAACGCGGTCATCGCGTTCGGGGTGACCGTGCTGCTCTGGATCGGGCCCGGCCTGTTGCCGCTGCTTCTGGGGCGCGAGCACCCGTTCGCGGTGGCGGTGCTCTCCAGCGTCCCGGAGTCGGTGGCGGCGCTGACCGGCGCCGTCCTGCTCTTCCTGCTGCCGGTCAGCAGCACCCAACGGTCGACGCTGACCTGGAAGCAGGCCGCGCAGATCGACTGGGGCACCATCCTGCTCTTCGGCGGCGGGCTCTCGCTCGGGACGCTGTCCGGGGCCACGGGGCTCGCGCAGGTCGTCGGCGAGGGGATCACCGGTCTCGTGCCGTCCAACGGCGTGGTTCCCATCACCTTCGCGGCGACACTCTTCACGGTGGTGCTTTCCAACACGATGTCGAACACCGCCGCCGCCAACATCGCGGTGCCCATCGTGATCTCCATCGCCGTGGCCGCCGGCGTCGATCCGATCACGCCGGCCGTCGCCGCGGCTCTCGGCGCGTCGGTGGCGGTGGTGCTGCCGGTGTCGACGCCTCCCAACGCCATCGTCTACGCATCCGGGCGCATCCCCATCACCCGCATGATCAAGTACGGTCTCCTGATGGGGGTTCTCGCCATCGTGCTGGTGCCGATCGTGACCCTGGCGATGATGAGCCTCGTCGGCATCGGGGGTTGATCGCGCGCTTGCGCGATCCGGCCGCCGGGTCCTATCGTCTCGGTACCGGACAGCGACGGGGAATTCCGCGGTGCGACTTCGCGATTCTGCCGCGGTTCCGAGGATGACCCGGTTTTCTCACGGGAGGTCGACATGAACAGGCAGCGCATGGCGGCGTGCATGGTGGTGGCGGCGCTGGCGGCGGCGCCGGCGGTGGCGGTGGCGCAGGCCCCGGAGGGCTGGACGGTTCCCCGCCTGGCGGACGGCCGGCCGGATCTGCAGGGGGTCTGGGCGAGCGACTCGGCGACGCCGCTGCAGCGGCCGGAAGAGCTGGGGGACCGCGAGTTCCTCACCGACGAAGAGGTGGCGACACTGGCCGAGCACGCCAGCGAATACTCGGCCGTCGGGGGCGACGCGGTGTTCGGCGAGACGCCGTTCCGGCGGGCGCTGGCCGCCCTGGCGGCTGAGCCGGCAGACGAAGCGCAGGCTGCGAACCGGCCGCGGCGTCGATCGACCGGCAGCTACAACCAGTTCTGGATGAGCGGCCGCTGGTTCGAGAACCGCACGTCGCTGATCGTCGATCCGCCCAACGGACGCATGCCTCCCAGGACCCCGGAGGCGGAGGAGCGCGCCGCGCGGCAGCGGGCGGAGCGTACGTCGCCGCTGCCCGAGCGGCCGACCCTGGCTGACGAAATAGTGCGCATCGATCCGAACATTCGCTGTCTCGGCGGCGGCGTGCTGCTGAGCGGGCGCGGCTACAACAGCACGTACCAGATCTTTCAGACGCCCACGCAGGTGGCCATCCTGAAGGAGATGTACCACGAGACCCGGTTCATCCCGATCGGCGGCGCGGCGCCGAGCCGGCTCGGCCCGCCGAGCGCCGTGGGATCCTCGCGGGCGCACTGGGAGGGCGACACCCTGGTGGTCGAGACCACAAACCTCTCGCGCGGCGCGAGCGGGTCGACGCGCGACGTGCACGTGACCGAGCGTTTCACGCGCGTGGGTCCGGAGCTGCTGCAGTACGAGTACACGCTGGACGATCCGGCCACCTGGACGGCGCCCTGGACCGCACGCATCTTCATGCGGCCGTCGCCGGGCACCGGGGTCGTCTACGAGTTCGCCTGCCACGAGGGGAACTACGCGATCGAGCACGCGCTGCGCAACGCGCGGTTCCTGGAGGCGCAGCAGGGCCAGTAGGCTCCGGACGCGGAGCGGCGGCGCGCCCGATTTCGGGTTCGTTCGTCGCTCCGCCGATTCCGCCGAGAACCGCGGGCCGTCTGCGCTACGGTACCGGGACGATGGGCAGGATCACGTGCGAGGGGTGGGCGGCCGCGTGGTGGATCGAGTTGTCCGCGCGAATCGCCCGCCGGTGCCGCCCGAGCGGCTCGCCGGTGTTCGGGTTGACGTCGAAGCGGGGGAAGTTGCTGCTCGAGATGTCGATGCGGATCCGGTGGCCGGCCTGGAAGCGATTCGCCGTCGGGTAGGGCCGGATCTCGAACTCGTAGACCTCCCCCGGCGCCATCGGCTCCGGCCGGCTCGGTGAGTTGCGGTACCGCGCTCGCAGGATCCCGTCGGTCACGTTCATGTCGAAGCCGGTGGGGAAGTCCCGGCTCGGCGGGTGGACGTCGACCAGCTTCACGGTGAAGTCCGTGTCGACCGCGGTCGACGACGCATACAGTCGGACCGTGACGGGACCGATGACCTCCACCGGTTCCTCCAGCGGCGCGGTCTGAAACACCACCACGTCGGACCGCGTCCTCAGTGGCAGATACGGCGGCCGCGATCCGTAGAAGCCGTTCTCCGAGCCGCCCCGGAGGCTTCGGAACGCGCGTTCCCGCTGATCGTAGGCGCCGCGCTTGAGCACGCCCGAGAACGAGCCGCCGATGGTCGGGACCGGGTGGGCCGGGTCGTAGGTATAGGTGGTGGGCGGTACCCCGTCCGCCGGCGGGGTCGTGCGCAGCGTGCCGTCCGCGTGGAAATAGTAGCGGGTGGGTTCCGCCTCGGGCAGCGGCCACTCTTCGGCGTCGCGCCAGTAGCCGCCGTGGCGCAGCCGGCCGTTCTCGTCCCTGCGCCCGTCCCCCGTGCCCATCACGAACAGGCGGATCGGCGGCCACTCGTCGGCCTCGGTGGGCCGGTCCTTCAGATGGCGGTCGAACCACTGCAGGTGCAGCTCCGTGGCGAAGTCGGGCAGCGCGGCCGCCGGTCCGAAGTCCACGTCGCCGGCGTAGGAGCGGGTGTTGCCGCCGTGCGTCCAGGGGCCGACCAGCAACCGCTGCGGTGCGGTCTTGGCCGCCGACAGTCCGCGGAAGTTCTCGAACATGCTGCCGCAGTAGGGGTCGTACCAGCCGGCGACGTGCAGCATCGGCACGTCCGCCGTCCGCCCGTAGTAGCGGCGCCAGCTCACGCCGATGCGGTCCCAGTGCCGGAAGTCGGCGTCGGGATCGTCGTCGTCTCCGTACGTCATCTGCGTGAGCACGTACTCCTCGAACTCCGGCGCGGCGGCCAGCGGACTGAGTCCGGGCCGTAGCGGCATCGCCGCGAACCAGTCCGCGACGTCTTCCGCCTCGAAGGTCGCCCGCACCACCGGGTCGGGCGAGACCCGGAGCTGGCCGAAGGCCCAGCCGAGCTGCTGCCCCAGCTCGAACGCGCCGTGGTTGCGGACCTTGTGCGCCCAGGGCCGGGAGATGCCCCCCTGGTTGAGCAGCAGCGCGCGCAGGTGCGGCGGGTTCATCTTGGCCGCGTCGGCCTGCGTGTGCGCGCCGTAGGAGGTGCCGAACATGCCGACCTCGCCGGAGGTGTAAGGGAGCGTGGCGGCCCATTCGACCGTGTCGTAGCCGTCGGGGGCGTCGAAGTCGTGGTACTTCGAGAACGTGCCCTCCGACTCGTACCGGCCCCGCATGTCCTGCAGCACCACGACGTAGCCGCGCTCGACGAAGTACAGGCTGCGCTCGACGAGTCCGCGTCCGCTCTTGCCGTAGGGAGTGCGCTGCAGCAGGACGGGCAGCGGCTCCTCTACGGGTGCGCCGTCGCGCGCCGGCCGATAGACATCGGTGGCGAGCCGGACGCCGTCGCGCATCGGAACCATGACGTCCGCGGCGAACAGGACCGCCTCGTACGTCGCAGGGACCTGCGCCGGCGCACCGGTGGCGACTGCGAGCAACAAGACGATGGCTGGTCCGATCCGTGGTGTCTGCATTGCCGTGGGCCGCGGAAAGTGATGACGACTGGCAGTCTGCGCCGTTCTACGGCGCAGACTCCTGGCGTGCGTGGTCGGGATTGCCGTAGTGCCGGATGAGAATACCCTTGAGCACCCCCATGTCCTCGCGAAGCACGCCTACCTCCTCGCGAAGGCGGTCGATCTTGCCTTCGACCCGGTCGATCCGCTGTCCCAGATTCTTGTGAGCCTCGTCGTTCTGCCTGATCTCTCGCCGGAGGAACCGGACCAGGAGGCCGAGCAGCAGTGCAATCACGCTGCCCAGGCCGGTCGTCACAAGTGAGAACTCTTCCGCGGTCACGAATTTCATGCTACCACGACGGCCGCGAGCGGCCTGTCGCGACATTGTGGCCGGAGGATCCCGGTGGCGGCCGAAATGACCTGAAACTACCGCACTCCCGCGTCCGGCCGCTTGTAGACCCGGCCGTCCTTGACGACGGCCACGACGTTGCGCAGGTCCCGCATGCTCAGCAGCGGGTTGCCGTCGACGACGATGATGTCGGCCAGCTTGCCGGGCGTGAGGCTGCCCAGCTCGTCCTCCAGGCCCAGGTACTCGGCGTTCCGCCGTGTGGCGGTGACCAGCACCTCCATCGGCGGGAACCCGAAGCCGGCCATCAGGTCCATTTCCTGCCAGGTGGCGTCGGTGTGGAAGTTGAGCGGCGTGCCCGCGTCGGTGCCCACCAGCACCCGCACGCCCGCATCCCGCAGTTGGCGGAGCCTCGCGCCCAGCGCCTCGAAGCGGCTCACGCGCAGGCCGCCCCCGAAGTAGCCGAACCGCCGCGGGTTCTCGATGGAGCGCCGGATGTCCGCCCACAGGTCGGGCGGGGTCAGCGCGCGTGCCCGCGGGTTGTCGCGCCGGTCGGGCCATTCCGCGGTCAGGCCCTGCGCCATCGTCTGGATCATCGTCGGCACCACCCAGGTCCGCCGATCCACCAGGCCCTGGATGACGTCGGGATGGATGGCGGGGCTGTCTCCGGCCGCCAGGGACAGGTGTTCGATGCCGTCCTGGCCGGACCGGATCCGCATCAGCAGATCGTCGCGGTCGCCCACGTGTCCGGTGACCCGCAGGCCGTTCCGGTCGGCCTCGGCGGCAATCGCCCGCAACTGGGCCTCGGTGAGCCCCGTGTGGACCTTGAGGATGCCGGCCCCCTGGGCGATGGCGGTGCGCGCCGCGGCGCGGGCCTCCTCGACGGTGCGGACGTTGACGGTGTGCGTGCGGC
>WTGR01000940.1 GCA_011523485.1 Acidobacteriota bacterium | reverse complement strand
TCGGCTCGAAGTGCTCGGCGTTGTAGCGCTCGCGGTCGGCGATCTCGGCGTCCCAGTGCGCGCGCAGCTCGCGCCAGGCGCCCGGGAAGTCGGCGGGCTCGACGCCGGCGAGCGCCCGCCAGACGGCGAGGACGCTGCCCGCATCACGCCGGGCCGCCTCCTCCGCGGCAGCGGCGGCGCGCTCGGCGCGCGATAGCCCCGCATCGCCCGCAACCGCCGTCTCCGCATCGCCCGCGACGGCTGTCTCCGCGTCGTCGGCTGCCGCCCCGGCGCGGGCTGCGTCGGCGCCTGGCTCCAGCGCGGCCAGCAGCTCGTCACCGACGGACTCGGCCGCCGCGCCCCACGCCTCGGCGAGCCGGACGCGGATGTCCGCCTTCAGCGCAGCGAGCGCGTCCCGGTTCGTTTCGAGGACGGCCTGCGAGTCGACGGCGCGCACCGTCGGCCGCGCCCCGTACAGCGTGCCGAAGAACGAGTAGTAGTCCTTCTGGCTGATCGCGTCGAACTTGTGATCGTGGCAGCGGGCGCACGACACGGTCAGGCCCAGGAACGCCTTCGACGCCACGTCCACCTGGTTGTCGGTCCACTTGACGCGGTCCTCCCAGGGATCGACCGGCTGGAAGCCGTGCTCGATGAGGCGGAAGTTGGCCGGACCGATCATCGACTCGTTGGTCCGCCCGTCCGCGGCGAGGCGCGGGTCCGGCAGCAGGTCGCCGGCCAAGTGCTCGCGGATCAACCGGTCGTAGGGCACGTCGTCGTTGAACGCGCGGATGAGGTAGTCGCGGTAGCGCCAGGCGAACGGGATGTCGGGGTCGCCCTCGCTGCCGTGCGACTCGCTGTAGCGGAACAGGTCCATCCAGTGGCGCGCCCAGCGCTCGCCGAAGTGGGGCGACTCGAGGAAGCGGTCGACCAGGTCGGCATAGGCGGACGGTGAACCGTCACCCGCGAACCGGGCTGTCTCGGCCGGCGTCGGCGGCAGTCCGCGCAGATCGAACGACAGGCGGCGGACGAGCGCGGCGCGGTCGGCGTCCGGGGCCGGTGCGAGCCCCGCCTCGTCGAGGGCGGCGAGAACGAACCGGTCGACCGGCGTGGCGGGCCAGGCGTCGTCATCGACGTCAGGCGGCTCGCCGGCCTGCACCGGCTGCCACGCCCAGTGCGTGCGCCGGCGCTCCGGCAGGTCGAACGGCGCGGACGGGTCCGGCGGATCCGCCCCGGCGGCGGCCAGGGTCGCCTCGGGCCACGGCGCTCCCATCTCGACCCACCTCGTGATCGCGGCGATGTCGTCGTCGGCAAGCGGTCCGAGCGGCGGCATCAGCATCGGCCGGCCGTGGAGGCGCTGCACCAGCGGGCTCTCGTCCGGGCGGCCGGGCACGATCACCGGTCCCGAATCTCCCCCGGCCAGCAGCCCCTCCCGGCTGTCGAGCCGGAGACCGCCGAACGGCGTGCCGAGCCGCGCGCTGTGACACGCGTGACAGTTGTCGGCCAGCAGGGGGCGGATGGCGGATTCGAAGAACTCGGCCTGCTCGGCGTCCGGCGCCGGCCCGGCCGCAGGCGGGGCCTGCGCCGCGACGGGACGACCGAGCCAGGCGAAGGCCGTGCTCGACGCGACGAGCGCGAGCAGGCACAGTGACAGCCGCATTGTTGTCCAGCGCATGGCGTTCAGGGGCAATCTACTATCGCCACCCGCCCGGAGCAACCCCTATCCACCGGCGCGTATACTGAAATGTGACGGCGCGCAGAGGGGCGTTGCCGCCATCCGAAACGGAGGCAGAGTGCGAGTCGGTGTCTACGTCGATACGGACAACATCACGAGGAACGGGGGCCGGGGCCTCCGCTACGACGTTCTGCGGGAGTTCGCGTGCCGCGACGGCGCGGACGCGCTGCGGCTGAATTCATACACGTCCTTCGACCGCGAGCGGGCCCATACCGACGAGGACTACAAGCGCAACGTGCAGAGCTTCCAGGCGGCGTTGCGCGATTTCGGCTACAAGGTCATCGTCAAGCACGTCAAGTGGTACATCAACGAGGACGGCAAGCGCCTGGGAAAGGCCAACAGCGACCTCGACATGGCGGTCGACGTGCTGCTGGAGGCCCGCAACATCGACCGCGTGCTGCTGGCGACCGGAGACGGCGATTTCACCAAGGTCGCGCGGGCGTTGCAGAACATGGGTTGCCGGGTCGAGGTGGTGGCCTTCGACAACATATCGGGCGACCTGCGGCGCGAGGCGGACATGTTCGTCTCCGGGTACCTGGTTCCGGGACTGCTGCCCGGGGAATCGCGGGGCCCCGACTGGGGCGACGAGGGATCGCGGGTCCGCGGACTCTGCCACTGGTACGACTCGATCAAGGGGTTCGGCTTCATCCGCTATCTGCGCTCGTTCACGGGCCCCCTGTGGGTCACCGACACGACACGCGAGGACTCGCCCTACGCGTCGACCTTCGTGCACAGCAGCGAGCTGCAGCGGGCGGGCATCAACACGCAGGAGCTGCCGAGCCGGCGGCTGATCCTGGAGTTCACGCTGCGTCCGTCGCCCACGAAGCCGGGCGAGCTGACCGCCCAGGAGATTGCCCTCGTCCCCAGGCCGACCGTCCGCGACCCGCGGCCCGCGCTCGTGCCCGGCCGCGGTTACGGGGGCCAGGACGCGCCGGCCCGGGGTGGATACGGGCATGCCGACACGGCGGCTCGCGGGTTCGGGCATGCCGACACCGCCGACCGGGGCCAGGGAAACAGCGAAGCCACGGCGAGCCGAGGCGCCGGGGACGCCGGCGCCGAGCCCACGCGCTGAATCGCCGGGAGTCTCCGGATGCCGGGCGCGTCGAGCCGGTCGACTACTGCTCGCTCGCGCGCTCGGCGGCGCGGGCGCCCGCCAGGATGTTCACCAGTCCGTAGTTGCCTTCGTGGCACGCGTACTCGAATATCTCGCCCCCGAGCGGCACCATCGGGATCTCGGCGGTCCACGGACTCTCGTACGTCAAGGGGTCGGTGACCGTGAAGCTGT
>WTGR01000787.1 GCA_011523485.1 Acidobacteriota bacterium | reverse complement strand
CGTGGCCGGGTCGGGCAAGAGCTCGCTGGTGGCGGAGCTCGTCGACACCCTCCGGCGCCGGCCGGCCGGGGACGGACGGGGCGGCGAGGTGGTCGTCGTCGATCAACGCCCCGTCGGTCGTTCCTCTCGTTCCAACCCCGCTACCTACGTCGGCGTGTTCGACGCCATCCGGCGAGCGTTCGCCGCCACCAACCGGGTGTCGCCCGCGCTCTTCAGCTTCAACGCCCAGGGTTGCTGCCCGGCATGCAAGGGCCGGGGCTTCCTGGAAGTCGAACTGTCGTTCCTCGACGACGTGCGCCTGGACTGCAAGGTCTGCGAAGGCAGGCGGTACCGGGGCGACGTCCTGAAGCTGACCTACCACGGCCGCTCCATCCATGACGTCCTGGAGATGACCGTCGCCGACGCCCTCCGCTTCTTCGCGTCAGTGGAGGAGGCGCAGAAACGAAGCGCCGGCATCGGGCGCGGCCTGCAGCTCCTGGTCGACGTGGGCGTCGGCTACCTGCGCCTCGGCCAGTCGCTGTCCACCCTCTCCGGCGGCGAAGCGCAGCGCCTCAAGCTCGCCGCCGAGTTGACCCGGACAGGCAACGTCTACGTGATGGACGAGCCGACCACCGGCCTCCACTCTGCCGACATCGACCGGCTGCTCGGCATCGTCGACCGGCTCATCGCGGCCGACAACACGGTGGTCGTCATCGAGCACAACCTCGATGTCATCGCCGCCGCCGACTGGATCGTCGACTTGGGACCGGAGGGCGGAAAGCACGGCGGCGCCATCGTCGCCGAGGGCACGCCCGAGACCATCGTCGCGCACCACGCGATCAGCCACACGGGGCGCTATCTGAAAGAACGGCTGGCCGAACGAACACCGTCGGCGCGATTCGCGTTGCCCCCCGTGGGCGGGACCAGCGCCGCTTGTCCTCCGGACCGCAGCGGGCCTCCATGAAGTGAGCGGGTCCGGCACAGGACGGCTTGCCGGTCACCGAGCATATGCGGGCAACCGAGTTTGGCGTCCCCTGCATGCGTCGGACAACCGGATCTTCCGTCAACTTCCGACCCGGCGCCCCGGTGAAGTTTCCAGCCGGCACCGGCGTCTTCATGAGAGTCGCCACAAGGGGGCGAGCCGGCGGACACTCTCGACCGCATCCAATCAGCCGTCGGCCCACCTCCCCGTGCCCAGCCTGATTTGGCGCTACCCTATTCGTTCGTGGACGAGCTTCCATCGGTTGCAATGACGCAGCGGTTCCTGGCCTTGTGCGAGCACCACGGCTCGCAGCATCTTGCGGTCAAGCTGGTCGCCGTGGGGCGGAGCACCGGCGTTCAGGGATTGCCACAAAGCGACGACTGGACGGCGTGGAACGCCCGCGAGATGCGGGCTGCGGTCGAGTACCTGGAGCGGCTGCGCGTCCGATAGGCGGCCGATACATTGAGTTCTGCCGCCTCGACCAGTTGCTCCAGCTCCTCGACACGACGTCGCCGGCAGTCGATCCTCGGCACTAAGTGCTAAACCGTGCTAAACCCCCCTGCGCCACCTCGCCCGCTAGGCACTGGATGGCCGCTCGGGAGGCGGATCGGCGCCGAAGGGGCGTCTGAGATGGCCTCTCTCCTCCATTTCTTTTCGGCCCGACCTGCTCCGGGCAGGCCATTGGCACGGACGCGGACGCCGACGTGGACCGCGGCGGCAGCCGAGGTCGAGCGCGAGCGCACGCGACGCGCCGACGTGCTGGAGCCGTGGTACGATGCGCACCGGCTGCGCTACAGGAACCAGGACCCGCGCGTGGCCTGCGGACACCGGCACGGCAACGTGCACGAGGCCGCCGCGTGTGCGCAGAGGGCGATGATCACCGGCGCGCTCGCCGACTTGAACACCGGAGGCCACGATCCCGCGTGGGGCGTCGTGCGCATCACGCCTTCCGGCGACGAGATGCATGCGATCGCGGACCTGTGGTTCCTCAACAAGTACGTCACCTATCGCAGCTACGGCGGTCCCGAGGAGGGCGGCTGGCACTACACCAGCGGCACCTTCGTTGCGTCTTACGGGGAGTTTGCGACCCGCGAGGAAGCACAACGGATGCTCCATTCCGAGTGGGCAAAGGAGTACCTCACCGCCAAGCGCGAGGGGCTCCGTCCACTCGGCAGCGTGCCGTCCACGGGCTGGCCGGAGCTGCGGGTCGAGCGGACGACTGGGCACAACTCCCGCGGTCCGCCCCTGGTACTGCTGAGGTCTCGCAAAGCTGACCACCATCCCTCGCACTCGCGAGGAGCCTCCCGATCGCGCAGTCCCTTCGAGCGACAACGACATGAATACGTCCGAATGGGCCTGTTTCGGGCCGCAGGTGCCGGAGTGCCGGCCGGTGAGCGACGAACAGGGCGACCGCGAGCCCTTCCGCTGTGAACGACGGACCCGGCTGGGTGGCACCGGAGATGGACTGCCGCGGCGAAGTGGACCCCGAGCGCCGTCTCGATGCCGCGTGGGACGAGTGGGCGGAGCTGCAGCGAGACTTCCCGCCCTGATCGCCCGGCGTTCCCAGTCAGCGACCACTGCGACGGGCTGTTATGTGGCGAGCGTGTTTGCCGGGGGTAGCCCCGTTCCGCTTTCACCCGCGGACTTGTCAAACGTGGCTGCAGTGTGGAACAGTTACACACTTGGGGTACCCAGGAGCGGAACAGCGTGTCCAGACGGGTCAATATCATGATGGACGATGACGCGTGGCGCGTCATCGAGCAACTGCCCAGGGGCGCGCGAAGCCGCGCCGTCAACTCAGCGATCCGGGAGTGGTCCGGCGCGTCCGTACGCCGGGAGGCCGCCGCTCGCATGGACGCCCTTCGTGCCCGGCTGCCTCGGGTCGCCACGGACGACGTGGTGCGCTGGATACGCGAGGAGCGGGAGCGACCGCCGTCGTGATCGTGACACCCGACGCGTCGGTGCTTCTCAAGTGGGTGCTTCCAGACGGGTGCACGACATGAAAGTGAGGCTTTGCCGTACGGGGGTATTGAGCGAGCG
>WTGR01000143.1 GCA_011523485.1 Acidobacteriota bacterium | reverse complement strand
CCCTCGATCAGTCGAACCAGACAGGCGTCCGCAAACGACATGGGCACGTTGTGGTAGCGACGAATCAAGCGGCTGACGGCCAACCCGTCGGCCGCGCTCGCAACCGTCTGCTCGACGCGGAGCACACCCCGCCCGACCAACGTCACGGGCAGGCTCTGATCCGCTCCGGCTCGCTGCAGCAGAAACGATGCTTCCGAGAGCACGGCTTCGCAAGTGAGCAGCGGTGCTCCTAGCGCACTGAACTGCTTCCGCGCCCATTCGTGGTGCGCTTCGTCAGCATCGAGCAGCGCAACAATGGGCCCCGTGTCAACGACCACCGTCGGTGCCGGCAAGGTGAGAGTCCTGAACGACAGCCTCGTCGAGCAGACGCTTGTTCGTCGCCAGGTCGGAACGTCCGCTGCGAACGGCGCCGATCAGGTCACCGGCAAGATCCGCGCAACTGGGCGGCGGCGCATCGCTCCTGTCGCGCAGCGCGTTCGCGATGAGTTGCCGCACGAGGGACGACCGGCTGACGTTGCGACGACGCGCTTCCTTGGAGAGCATCGCGTGCAACTCGGCCGGCAACTTGACGGAGAGGCCGTTCATGAAAGCGATAGTAATCCGATCCGCGACCGATCGCCACACGTTGCCGTGAGGCCATTCAAGCGCCAGCAGAATCAGGTGCCCGACGCCTCCCTGAATCTCCATCCGCGACCCCGGTGCCCGAAGTCCCCCCGGATGCAAGGCACTCGGCCAGGATCAGACGATGACATGTTGCTGGACGACGGCAGCAATGTCGGCTGCGATCTCGGTCACCGTGTGGGTAGCCGTGGTCCTGGCCAGCTTGTCGGCGAGGGACGGACTGTAATCCATCACCTGCTGCTTCGTGACCCCGTGCCAGATCGGCAGCAGATCCTGTTCGCCGCTGACGGCCCGGGTCACCAGCCCGTCGAGCTCGTATCCTGGCCAGCCTTTCTCGAAGAACGACTCTGAGAGCACCACGACCCCGAACCGACTGCGCGCGATGCCTCGATCTATCGTCCGCCGGAGGCTGGAACCAATCCGCAGCTCGAACTCGTCGTACCAGACCTGAAGCCCCTCCTCCTTGAGCGCTTTCGCGAGCGGTCGAACAACCTCGTCCTTGTCCTCGGATGCGTGCGAAATGAAGACATCGAAGACCTCGCCAGACGGATCCACCTCCGGCGGTTGATCCCTCACCAGCGAAGGCACCGACGACAGCGGTGTTGCCTTGATGGGTGGAAGGGCCCTGGGCATCATCCGCGCGCTCGACCGGACGTTGCCCCGCAACCCCATCATGTCAACGGCAATGTGCCAGGTACCGGAGCTGGGAATTGCGAGACGTACCGGAGACCTTTTCGCCAAGCCGCCGATGCACCTGTGACGACGACCGCTCTTGTAGCTCGAGAAGTTCGTGCTGTCCAATAGCCGCACGTTGGCGGCGTTGCCGGCAAGGGTCACCTCGACGACATCTCCGGCCTGCCGGTAGCCGAGGTCGTGGTGGATGTATCTCACGGTCGAGTCCTCCGCTCAACTTCCGCGTTCTCGCCGAGCCTGTGTCCGCCCCACTCCTTGTTGACCATCGGGAATCCCCCCTACGCCGACGGGCACGGTATCGTCAACTCCATCTGCCCCTCATCCACGGCACTCAGCAGCATGTAGGTTTACAAGCGTATGTAAAATACTGTATTATGTCAACCAGCACCGAGGAGGGTAGCCATGATCGGCAGACGACTGAAGGTGGCCAGAGCCGCCGCCGGGCTGTCACTGCGCGGGCTGGAGGCGCGGATCGGTGGGCGCGTGACGGCGCAGGCGATCAGCAAGTACGAACGGGACCAGTCCCTACCCGCCTCCGCCGTGCTGATCGCGCTGGCCGACGCGCTCGGCGTCTCCGTGGATTACCTGACCGGGGATCCGGAGGTGGTTCTCGAGGCGATCGAGTTCCGCAAGAAGAAGATCACCAGCCGGCGCGAAGAAGCGCAGGTCGAGGGGCAGGTCGTTCATCTGCTCGATCGGTATTTGGCCATCGAGGCGTTGCTCGGCCTGCCGAGCGTCGAGTGGGACCGGCCCCGCGACGCGCCGTACCCGATCCCCGACGTTCGAGAGGCGGAGTATGCAGCCCGCAGCCTGCGGACGGATTGGAAGCTGGGCATCGATCCGATTCCGAGCGTGGTTGAGCTGCTCGAAGGGCACGGGATCAAGGTGCTCTCGGTCGACTTGGCGAACATCGACGGTCTGACGGCGCGCGCCCGGCGCGGTACCGCAGGCTTCGTGTCGGTGATCGTGGTCAACCGAGCGACGTGCGGGGAACGCCAGCGGTTCACGTCGTCGCACGAACTCGGACACATGGTCCTGCGCGTCGCCCCCGACGTTGATGCCGAAAAGGCCGCCCACCGCTTCGCGGGAGCCTTCCTGATGCCGGCCGAAGCGTTGCGGGCGGAGATGGGAGCGCGCCGCAGCTCAATCGGTTGGAGCGAGCTGTTCGACCTCAAGCAGTTGTTCGGGGTCAGCGTGCAGGCCCTGACCGTCCGTTGCCGCGACCTCGGCATCTTCGACACGGCGCTGTACCAGCGACTGTTTCGCGACTTCACCCGGTTCGGCTGGCGCAGTCCGCCCTACCCGGAACCTCATGCAAGGCCCGGGGAACGACCACGGCGGTTCGAGCGGCTCTGCTTCCGTGCGCTCGCGGAAGGCGCTGTCTCCGAGGCCAGGGCAGCAGAGTTGCTGGGTCTCTCGGTTCGGCTCCTCCACCAACGCATGGAGGAACCGCCGGAATCCGGTGGCACAGACGCTGCATAGATCGGAATCCGTGAGGTGCAAGGCGGCCTCAGGGCATGGACGGACTCATCCGGGGGTGTCCGTCAGCAATAGCTGTCTCGCGACTGCGCGAGCGCGCTTGGCCGGCCGTAACCGCCTCAATTCGTCTCCGGCCAGAGGTACACGAGACCGACCGGCTCGACACGCCGTGCCTGCACCTCGTAGAACGCCCGTATCCGACCCGGCTCC
>WTGR01000661.1 GCA_011523485.1 Acidobacteriota bacterium | reverse complement strand
GGTAGAGTCGACGACTGGCGCGGTGGCGGTAGGCGTTGGGGGTAGCGGTTCCCGGCGGCTTTCGCCGATGCCGGTGCCTCACTCCTCGCCATGGCTCCGTTTCCAGTCGCCGCTCATCGAACCGGACGTGCGGATTTCCCGCATCCGGCTCTCGGACGAGATCATGCCTTCGCCCACGGAAGGCTCGCCGTTCGCGGTGCAAGGCGCGTGAGACCGTAGTCGGTCCACAGTCGCTCGTTCGAGAAGCGCACAGACTTCCCGGACCGCACCTTGTGCTTGCGACAGAACCACTGGCGCAGCCGCCTCGTGGCGTGCCGGTCGACGGCGCGATACGCCGGGCTGACCTGCCCAAGGGTGAAGTAGTTCGCCCAACCGGTCAACACCCGGTTGAGACGCCGTACCATCTCCTTCGGCGACAGCAGCCCGTTTCGCGCCGTGGTCAGCTCGCTCACGCGACGGCAGATGCTCTGGACACTGGCCGGGCTCGGGCGCGTGCCGATGTAGGCGGCGCCCGTGTCCGGCCGGTAATTGCGCCCAATCCGGTAGCCGAGGAACGTCATCGGCTCCTCCGGCAACCGGCAGCAGCGGGTCTTCTCGGCGTTCATCGGCAACTTCAGCCGCTTCATCAGTCCTTCGACCGCCGCCAGCATCTCCGATGCCGGCGCTCGGCCGAGCACCGCGAAGTCGTCCGCGTAGTTGACGATTTCCGCCCCGAAGCGCCGGGCGTACCCCAGCACCTTCCAGCCCCGGATGAAGCGGCGCATGTAGACGTTGCTGAACAGCGGCGAAATCGGCGCCCCTTGCGGGGTACCCTTCCGCTCGCGTCGCGCACGGTTCGTGCGGCGGCGACCGCCCCGACCGTCGTCCTCCTCGACCGCCATCTCCAGCCACGCCTTGACCCACCCCAACAGCCGGCCGTCGCTCACGCGACGGGCAATCGACTTCAACAGGTCCGCGTGCGGGATTTCGCCGAAGTAGTTCGTCAGGTCGGCGTCCACCACCTCCCGATGCCCGGTCGTCAGCAACCGATGCACGCGATTGACTGCGTCGTGCGCGCCCCGGCCCGGCCGGTAGGCGTATTGTTCCGGTTCCAGGTCCGCTTCGAAGATCGGCGACAACACCAGCATCGCCGCCGTCTGCGCCACCCGGTCCCGGAGACACGGGACGCCGGCTTCATATTGCACCTCTTACAACACGGCTTCGGGATTCTCGTGCGACGGTTCAGATTCTCGAGGAGTTTCGGACCCAGGCGCGCAATGTCTCCTTTGTGTCGTCGTCGAAGGCGATCCAGTACGGCGAGCCGTGGTTGGGTCGTCGAGCCGTGACCACGCCGCGGTCGATCCAGTAGTAGACCACATTGCGGCTGACGCCGAGTTCGTCGGCGACCTGACGGACGCTGCGCTCGCCGGGGCGCTGGAAGTCGGGCGCCGGAATCCGGTGCTTGTGGCGGATCCAACGGACCATCGAGACGTTGAATGCCCCGCCTTTGGCGCTCCGGACACCCTCCCGGTTCAGCGCCGCTGCGACCTGCTCGTCGGAGCGCTCGCGAGCCAGCTCGCGCACCCGGTCGACGACCTCGTCGGGATACCGGAGGCGATCGGCAATGTTGGCGGGCAGCGTAACCTCGAGGTCTTCGCAGGCCCCGCCCTGCCACCGGACATGCAAGATGGCCGTCTTGCGTTCGCCGAACCGCTCGACGGTGATGTCCTTGATCACGAGCCGGAAGATGCGCTTCTTGTCCTTCGCCTTGGTCGTGGGCGCGTTCCACAGGCGGGGGAAGTCGTGGGCGAGCGCCGCCACCCGGGCGCGCTGCTCCGGCGTGACCACGAGCGCTTCCTTGCTCTGAAAGTCGGCAAACTGCGTCCTGACCTCTTCGAGCCGCACCAGGGCATCGTTCCAGCGCTGCTCGAGCGTCGCGGCCACGAGACGATTCGACGGGTCGACCTCCTCGTAGCGGCGCTGGGCCAGTTGCGCTTCGTACTCGGCTCGTTCCAGGCGCATGCGCCATTGGGCGGACATCGCCTTGTCCCGGTGTTCGAGCTGCCGCAGCGCTTCCTCGGCGACCTCGAGCTCGGCAGGTTCGAGCACCGCCAGCATCCGCTCCGAGACCGCGGTGTCCAGCAGGCCGCAACGCAGGCTCATGCAACTGCTGGTCGCCACTCCTTCGCGCCGACGCGCGTTGCACTCGTAGGTCGGGCAGATGCCGCCGTTGCCCTGGTACCGGACGGTCAGTCGGCGACCGCAGCGCCCGCACAGCAGCAGGCCCTGGAGCAGTGCGAGCCCTTCGCGCGCGGCGCCGCTCAAGAGCATGTGCTCGGCATTGGTACGGTTGTTTTCGAGCAGCTGCTGGTTCCGCTCGTACTCCGGCCAGGAGACGTAGCCATCGTGGTGATTCTCGATCCGCACGCGCCAGGCGTCCAGCGGGACGCGGCGCGTGCGCATGCAGACGTCGCCTTCGGGGGAGACCTCCTTCCTGCTCTGGTGACGCCCGAAGACGTACGCCCCGGCATACGTGGGGTTCTTGAGAATGTCGAGCACGCGGTTGTGGTTCAGCCGGCCCCAGATGAGTCGGCCGTCCCACGCCCCGCCGTAGGCGCGCTTCGGGAATCGCAGTTGCTGCCGGCCGAAGTGGTGCACGACCGCGTAGGCGCTGCCCATCTGGCGAAAGACCTCGAAGACCAGCCGGACAGCGCCCTGGACCTCCTGGTCCGGATCGAGCACGATGCGCCCCTCGTCGCCGTAGCACAGGCCGATCGGCAACGGGAAGCGGAGCTCACCCTTCTCGGCCTTGTGGAGCTTGCCGCCCTGGAGGCGCGCGCGAATGACGTGCAGCTCGGCCTGGGCAATGGTGGCCTTGAGTCCCAACAGCAGCGCGTCGTTGAAGTCCGCCGGGTCGTAGCAGCCGTCCTCGTCGATGACCAGTGTCCGGGTCAACGCGCAGATCTCGATCGGGTGCACGACATGAAAGTGAGGCTTTGCCGTACGGGGGTATTGAGCGAGCGCC
>WTGR01000880.1 GCA_011523485.1 Acidobacteriota bacterium | reverse complement strand
CCTTCGAGGAGGCCTTCCAGCTTGGCCATCTGGATCTCGAGCGTGTGCATGCGGGTACCGAGCGTCTTCTGCTCGGTGACGAGTTCGATGAAGCGCTCTTCGTTGCGCTTCTCGGCCGCGGCCAGGTCCGTCCTGGTGCGTTGTTCGGCCGCGGCCAGGTCCGCCCTGGTGCGTTGTTCGGCCGCGGCCAGGTCCGTCCTGGTGCGTTGCTCGGCCGCGGCCAGGTCCGCCCTGGTGCGTTGCTCGGCGCGGGTGATGTAGCGCCAAAGCAAGGTAAAGCCGCCGATGCCGAGGGCGGCGAGGGTGATTCCGGTACCGAGGATGGTCCAGATCTCAGGCGTCATTTCGGCACCCACTCATCGACGGTAGCACGAAGTCCATCGTCATGGACGGGCCGCCCGACAGGAAACTGCGGAGCAGTGGCAGCAGGCCGCGGCCGTTTGGCAGGCGCGCGGTCCGGATCAGGCCGCGAAAGCTGTCGTGCCGCGGCGGACGACAGCAGCAGCGCACGGCGGCGGCCGAGGCGCGTCCGCGCCGGGAATGGCGTAGACTGGACTCGAGCATGGGCACGCCCGCGACGTCCTTCGTCAGCGTCAAGTTCGACCCGGTGGGACGCGTCCGGCGCTTCCTGCTCGAAGGGGTCGAGTTCGAGCCGCCGCTCAAGCCGGGCGACGAGCTGGTCGTCGCCCGGGGCGACCAGCGCGCGTACGCCACCGTTGCCCCGACCATTCCGCAGACGGCCGAGCGGGTGGCGCCGCCGCCGAAGTCGGCCGACCGGGTGGTCCGGCGGGCGACGCCGCGGGACGTCGCGGCGCGCGCCGAGCACCGGCGGCGCGAGCGGGACGCGCATCGCATCTGCGCGCTGAAGATCAACGAGCACCGCCTGCCGATGAAGCTGATCCGGGCCGAGCAGCAGCTCGACCGCGCCTATCTCGTCTTCTACTTCACGGCCGACGGACGGGTCGACTTCCGCGAGCTGGTCCGCGACCTGGCGACCGAGTTCCACTGCCGGATCGAGATGCGGCAGATCGGCGCGCGGGACGAGGCGAAGCTGCTGGGCGGGTACGGCTCGTGCGGCCGCCCGCTCTGCTGCACGACGTGGCTGCGCGGCTTCGAGCCGATCTCCATCAAGATGGCCAAGCGCCAGAACCTCAGCCTGAGCCCCTCGCGGCTGTCGGGTCTGTGCGGGCGGCTGAAGTGCTGCCTGCGCTACGAGCTGCCCAACGCGGCGGGCGAGCAGTTCGCCGGCTGCGCCCACGAGGGGTCGTGCAGCCGCACCGGCTCGTGCGGCGCCGGCTCGGGCGGCGGCTGCGGTTCCGGCGGCTGCGGAAGCTGCGGCTCGGCGTGAGGGCCGGGCGGTCCTTCCCCATGGCGCTTCCCCGCATCGGCATCACCACCGGCGACCCGGCGGGCATCGGTCCGGAGGTGGCCGAGCGGGCCGCCCGCGACCCCGGCGTGCGGTCGGTGTGCGAGCCGGTCCTCTATGCGACGCCCGGCGCCGGCGCCTGCCGGCCGGGCGTGGTGTCGGCGGCGGCCGGCCGGGCGGCCTACCAGGCGGTCACGCGCGCCGTGCGGGACGCGCTGGCGGAGCGCGTCGGCGCCATCGTCACGGGCCCCATCCACAAGCAGGCGTGGGCGCTGGCCGGGCTGCGCTGGCGCGGGCACACCGAGCTGCTGGCCGAGCTGACCGGCGCCGGCGACGTCCGGATGATGTTCCATGCCGGGCGCCTGTCGGTGGTGCTGGCCACCGTGCACGTGCCGCTCGCCCACGTGCCGGCGCTGCTGACGCGCGAACGCCTCGAGACGACCATCGCCCTCGCGCACGCCGAGCTGCCCCGCTTCGGGGTGGCGCGGCCCCGGCTGGCCCTGGCCGGCCTGAATCCGCACGCCGGCGAGGGCGGCCTCCTCGGCAACGAAGAGCAGGAGGTGTTCGCGCCGGTGGTCGAGCGCTGCCGCGCGCGGGGGATCGACGTCAGCGATCCGGTCCCGGCCGACGTCGTGTTCCGCCGGGCCGCCGAAGGCGAGTTCGACGCGGTGATCGCCTGCTACCACGACCAGGGCCTGCTGCCGATCAAGCTGCTGGCGTTCGGCCGGGCCGTCAACGTCACCCTGGGGCTGCCGATCGTGCGGACGTCGGTGGACCACGGGACCGGCTTCGACATCGCCGGCAAGGGCGTGGCCGATCCGGCGGCGATGATTGCCGCCGTGCGGCTGGCGGCGCGGCTCGCCGCCGTGCGCCCCGCGGCGGCCGTGCGCGGCTGACGAGCTCCCGCCATGCCAGCGCCGACCCGCGCCGACGCCGCCGGAGGCGCCCAACTGATCGCCGACAACCGCAAGGCGCGGCACGACTACCACGTCTTCGACACCTACGAGGCGGGCATCGTCCTGCTGGGCACCGAGGTGAAGGCGATCCGCGAGGGTCGCGTGAACCTGAAGGACAGCTACGGCAAGGTCGAGGGCGGCGAGGTGTTCCTGCACAACCTGCACGTCAGCCCCTACAGCCACCGCGGCTACGCCGCGCACGAGCCGCTGCGGCGGCGCAAGCTGCTGCTGAACAAGCGGGAGATCCGCAAGTTGATCGGCAAGATGGTGGAGCGCGGCTTCACCCTGGTGCCGGTCCGGATGTACTTCAGCCGGGGGCTGGTGAAGGTGACGGTGGGCGTCGCCAAGGGCAAGAAGTCGTACGACAAGCGCGAGACCATCAAGCGCCGCCAGATCGATCGCGAGACCCGCGCGATGGTGAAGGAACGCGCGCGGTGAGGGTCGGAACGGGAGAATCCGGTAGAATCGCCGGCACGCGCCTTGCTTCAGGTTGCGGCATGACGACTATCGATCCAGCCGTACTCGTGGGAACCGTCGCCGGCCTGGCGACGCTCCAGTTGACCTCGCTCGGAATCCTGGTGGCCGTGCTTCGTTTCTTCTACCTGCGTCTCGATCGCCGGTTCGCCGAGATCGATCGCCGGTTCGCCGAGGTCAGGACCGATATGGATCGCCGGTTCGCCGAG
>WTGR01000913.1 GCA_011523485.1 Acidobacteriota bacterium | reverse complement strand
ACGAGATGCAGCTCGATCGGAGCGACCTTCTGCAACAGCAGTTGGACGCGCAGGAGCGCATTCTCGCGCTCGAGCAGCAGATCGCCGAGCTTCTGGAGACCCGCGAGAGCGGCAACCGCGTCGAGTTGGATCTGACCGAGGTGTTCGAACCGATTCGCGAGGCGGTCGGACGAATCGCGCTGGTGAGGATGGGCGAGATTTCGCGTGAGATCACGACGGAGCTCACGAGGCTGGTGGAAGCCGACCTCCCGGCGCTCGACGATTCCACGAACGCCGCGGCGCCGGGCACCATGCGGGGCGGGATCGACGACGGCGGCGCGGCGGGCCCGCCGTCGGAGCCGGAGGCTGCTTCCGCGGCGGGCGAGCCGATCGTCCCGCAGAGCGGCGGCAGTCCCGATTCGCTGCAGCCGAACAGCGCCGCTTCCGGTCCGGCCGAGCCCGCCGGGCCGGCTGTGGAGCTCGCCGGCAGCGAGTCGGAGAATATTGCGCCGCCCCCGGTGACGGCAGTACCGGCGGCCTCGCTCTCGTCACCTGTGAACGAGTCCCCGGCGGACGCCCTCGGACGGCCGGCGGCTGCGGAGGAGCCGGCCGCCGGAGCAGCCTCGCGTTCGGAAGCCCCGGGACCGCGGGCTGGCGGGTCGGGGATCGAACCGGAGAACCGCTCCACGCAGCCGCAGCCGACCGACGTCGCCGAGCTGGTGGAGACGGCTCGACCGCCGGGGCTGCCAGCCGCCGTTCCGACCAACGAACCGTGAGGGTTCCCGCTCGCAGGACCGGCAGGCCGCGACTTACGGCAGCGACCGTGAGCGCGGCCGGCCGGTCGCCGCCCCCGCCCGCCCGTCTGCCGTCCGACTGTTCCCTTCCTCGCGTTGATTCGATTCACTCGCCGCCGTCCGCGAGCCTCGCCGCCCGGACCACCTGGTAGTCGTCGAACGCCTGCCTGACCCGGTCGTCCTTCCATTCGAAGTCGGCCTCGGCACGCAGGTTATCCAGGTACCTTGCGTATTCCGCCAGGCGGCGGTCGTTGAACACGTTCTCCGAGATCCTGTCCCGCACCTCCTCGAAGGGTGTCGGCTCGGGTTGCGTCCAGGCCTCGAGCTTCAACACCTGGTAGCCGAGCGACGTGCGGATGGGCTCGGTGAGGTCGCCGACGTCGATCCCGGCAAGCGCGTCCAGCAGCGTGCCGCTGAGCAGCGACACGTCGATCGGACCGATCAAGCCGCCGTTCGCCTTCGACGCGGCGTCGGACACGGCAATCGCGATCAGCTCGAATTCCTCTCCGTCGAGCACACGCTGCCGGGCCTCTTCCGCATCCCGCCGGGCCTGATCGCCGGCGGCGACGGCCGCACCGCCGAGGCCCTCCGGCACGCGAATCAGAATCTCGCGCATGGTCACCGTGGCGGGCGCCGTGTATTCGGCGATGTTGGCCTCGTAGTGCTCGCGCGCCTCCACCTCGGTGAGCGTGACCGTTCCCAGCACCTCGATCTGCTGGACCTGATTGATCAGGATCTGGCGTTCCATGACACGCCGCAGGTCATCGAGGGTCATTCCCTCCGACTGGTTCAAGGCGTCCTGGAACTGCTCCTCGGTCTCGAATCCGTTTTCCGCCATGAGATCGCCGAGTATCTCGTCGAACTGCTCGTCGGTGAACTGGTAGCCGAGCTCCCGCGCCCGCTGGATCAGCAGCAGCTCGTCGACGGCGCCGGAGATCACCTCGGGCGTCAGCTCCCGCAACGCCTGGACGAGCTCCGCATCGCTGCGCGGCTGCAGACCGCGTTGGCGTATCAGGCCGACCTGCCGCTCTTCCAGCTCGGTCTGCGTGATGATGTCACCGTTGACCTTCACGAGAATGCGTTCCAGGACGATGCCCGTCGCCGTGTCCGGAGACGTCCCGCCCAGCGTCTGCGCCGCCGCCGGGGCGGCGAGCGCCGCGCCCGCGGCACAGAGCGCGAACCACCATCCACACCGTGTCGACTTCTGCACCATGGTTCCTCTCCCCGGCACCGGGCCGTTGCTGCAAGTGTAACCGTCACCCGGCATCGCCGAGATCGTCGAGCCAGGCGTTGACCCGCGCCAGCAGCTCGAGGTCCCCGCCCAGGGCCGCCGAATCACGGGCGCCGGGCCGGTTCCCCGCAGCCTGCGGGGCGCCGGACCCGCCGGCGGCATCGAGATCGAGCCGCAGGACGCCGGCCGGCGTCAGGGCGAGACCCGGACGCGAGCGCACGAGATCGACCAGGCGCCCCGGATCGATCCGCGCATCGCCCCCGAATCTTATGACGAGCCGCGACGCTTCCCGGTCGATCGCTTCCACGCCGAGCTGGCTCGCTCGCACCCGGGCGCGGCCGTACTCCGCGAGGCGGACCAGGGACGGGTGCAACGGTCCGTAGCGGTCGCTCACTTCTTCGAGGGCCGCCGCCAGCGCCGGCTCGTCGGCCGCGGTGGCGACCTTGCGGTACACGGCGAGCCGCTGATCGGTTTCCGTGACGTAGCCCTCGTCGATCCGCAGGTCGATGCCGAGACTGATGCGCGCCCGGCGTTCGTCGCGCACCTCTTCCCCCTGCAGCTCGCGGACGGTCTGCTCGAGCAGCTTGACGTACATGTCGAAGCCGATCGCTTCGATGTGTCCGCTCTGCTGTGCGCCCAGGAGGTTGCCGGCCCCGCGAATCTCCAGGTCGAGGGCGGCGACGCGGAAGCCGCTGCCGAGCTCGCTGAACTCGCGGATGGCCGAGAGGCGCTGCCGCGCCACCGGGGACAGCGTGTTGTCGGCCGGGACGACCAGGTACGCGTAGGCGCGGCGGTCGGAACGACCGACCCGTCCCCGCAACTGGTAGAGCTGGGCCAGGCCGTAGCGCTCCGCATGGTTGACGATGATGGTGTTGACGTTGGGGATGTCGAGACCGTTCTCGATGATCGTGGTCGCGACGAGGATGTCGTACTCGTGCGCCACGAAGGCCACCATCGTCTTCTCCAGCGCGATCTCGCTGGTCTGGCCGTGAGCGACGGCGAGCCGCGCTTCCGGCACCAGTCGCCCGATCAGCCCGGCGATCGAGTCGATCGACTCCACGCGGTTGTGCACCACGTAGACCTGCCCGCCGCGGTCGAGCTCGGTGCGGATGGCCCGCGCGATCACCTGCGGATCGAACCGCACCACGCTGGTCTGGATCGCCATGCGGTCCTTCGGCGGCGTCTCGATGACCGACATGTCCCGGATTCCGGCAAGCGACATGTTGAGGGTGCGCGGAATCGGCGTCGCCGTCAGCGTCAGCACGTCGACATGGCGTCGCATCTGCTTGATGCGCTCCTTGTGGGCCACCCCGAAGCGCTGCTCCTCGTCGACTATCAGCAGTCCGAAGTCGCGAAACTTCACGTCCCTGGACAGCAGGCGATGGGTCCCGACGATCAGGTCCACCTTGCCCGACTCCAGGTCGGCCAGCGCCGCCTTCTGCTCGGCGCGGCTCAGAAAGCGGCTGAGCACGGCGACGCGGACCGGAAACGACGCGAAGCGCTCGCGGATCGTCTCCCCGTGCTGGAAGGCGAGGACCGTCGTCGGGGTCAGCACCGCCACCTGCTTGCCGTCCATCAGGGCCTTGAACGCCGCCCGCAGCGCGACCTCGGTCTTGCCGTAGCCGACGTCGCCGCACAGGAGCCGGTCCATCGTCGACGGCTGCTCCATGTCCCGCTTGATGTCCGCCAGCGCGGTCCGCTGATCGGGAGTCAGCTCGTACTCGAACGCCGCTTCGAACTCCTCCTGCCAGTGCGTGTCGGCGCCGAATGCGTGACCGGGCAGCGCCTGCCTGGCCGCGTACAGCTTGAGAAGCTCGTCCGTCATGTCGCGCATCGACTTCCGGACGCGCGTCTTCGCCTTCTCCCAGGTCGTTCCGCCCAACCGATCCAGCGTCGGGTGGGCGGAGCCCGTGTACTTCTGCAGCAGATCGAGCTGCTCGACCGGCACGAACAGCTTGTCGCCGCGGGCATAGCGAAGCTCCACGAACTCGTGGCGGCCGCGCGTCTCGGGAACGGTGAGTTGCCGCAGACCGACGAACTCGCCCACCCCGTGGTCGACGTGCACGACGTGATCGCCGACCTTCAGATCGCGGAAGTCCGAGAGGAACGACCTCGCGACCGAGCGTCGCTGATGGCGCACGACGTGCTCGGCCTCGAAGAGATCGGTCTCGGCGTAGATTTGCAGCCGGGCCGCGGGCAACCGGAATCCGCGGGAGAGCACGCCGGTGGTGACCAGTACCGTCGCGGATGTCGTCTCCTCCGCGCCCTCGATCGGAACGCCGACGAGTCCGTGCTCGCCCAACAACTCCACGATGCGCTCGGCGCGGCCGGCCGTCTCGGCGACGAATACCTGCACGTCCTGCCGGTCGCGCGCGCGCTCGACGTCGGCCACCCAATCGCGGAGCCGCCCGCGGAACTCCACCGCCGGCTGGCAGGCCACGTGCCGGTGGCCGGCGGGCGCCGCGCCCCCCGGCAACGGCTCGCCGATCTCCAGCGCGTCCAGCGTCTTGGCGCCGGCGAGCCAGGCGGCCGCCTCCCCGTCGTCCACCTGCAGCGTCGCGGGCGGCGGCGCCGGATCGTCGCGCGCGGCGGCGTCCGCGTAGCTCGCCCGAATCTGCTCTGCCGCCTGCCGCAGGCGATCCGCGACCTCAGACGGTTCGGTGACCACGAAACGGGCCGACGCGCGACGGACGTAGTCGTCGAAAGTCCCGCTGCGATCCGTCGCGGACTCGTCCTGCTCCGGATCGCCGCCGCCTGCCAAGCGCTCGAGCTGTTCGGTGAGGGGCCGGACGGCCACGTGGTCCAGGGAGGCCACCGAGCGCTGCGTCGCCGGATCGAAGCGGCGGAGCGACTCGATGTTGTCCCCGACGAATTCGGCCCGGATCGGGAAGGTCTCCCCCGCCGGGAACATGTCGACCACACCGCCGCGTCCGCAGAATTCTCCGTGGGCCTCGACCGGGTCGCGGCGCGTGAACCCGGCGTCGACGAGCCGATCCGCCAGGTCCACCGGAGAGTACGAGCCGCCGAGCCGGAGATCCACGGCTGCGAGCAGGAGCCGATCCGGCGGGCTGATGCGCGGCAGAAGGGACGCCGCCGAGGCGACGACGATCCGCGCCTGGCCCAGGGCCAGCCCCGCCAGGGCCCGCGCGCGGGAGGAGGCGACGTCCAGGTGCGGCGTCATTCCGCGATACGGGTCCACCTCCGGCGACGAAAACGGAAGCACGCCCCGTTCGGCATCGCCGCGCGCGAGCCCCTCGAGCCCCGCCAGGAAGAACCGGGCATCGGCCACCATCGCGTCGACGTCGGCATCTCCCGGAACCACGACCACCACCGGCCCGCCGCCGGCGAGCACGGCGGCAGCCAGGGCCTGCGCCGGCGGGGTCAGACCGCTGATCGACCCGCCGGAGGACAAGCTGCCCCCCAGGCCGGCGCGGCCGGCCGAGTCGTGGAGCAGGGCGCGAAGCGTCAGCGACGCGGTGGTCGGCGGCAAGGTGCTGAAATGGCGGCGCGGAATCGACGCCGAACCCTTGATTCTACCTACTCACGGGATGCGGCGCGAGGCGAACACCCGAGCTGAACGACCATCGATGACGGGGGCGGTAGATCCCGGTGTCCTTCGTGTGGGACTTCACGCGGAACGTGTGGAGCAGCCGATGATAGTCGTACTGCAGTCCGTTGCGCGTGTGGGCCGCCACGTCGAGCTTGTAGGTGCCTTCGACGAGATCGAGGCTGTCGATGTCGAAGATCACCTCGCCGGCGCCGGACAGCTCGACCGGCTCGAACTCGTCGATGTCCGTGTTCGTGCCGTAGCAGCACACTCCCTCGGCATTGAAGATGCTGATCCCGAACACGAAGTCGCGCACCGGCTCGGACGTGCTCACCCCGAGCCGGATTGCGAGCCGGTCGCCGCTCCGGAAGACATGCGCTTCGGCTCCGTCGCGTTCGAGGGCGACGCGGTCGATGCGCACCGGGCCCGCGCCCCAGCGCCCCTGCGCGGCCTGGAACATGTCGGCGGGCGGCTCCTCCGTGTCCAGCGGCGGGACCGCAGAGTCGTCCGGCGTGTCGTCCGCGCCGTCGCCGGACGCTTCGGTGGCCGCCAGCGCCTTCAGGTCCGCCGAGGCGAGCGCGTGCTCCTCGTTCCCGGCGACGTCGGTCGTGTAGGTGTGCACGACGCGGCGCGGGTCGCCCTGGCCGCGGATGCGTCCGGCATCCACCCAGACCGCCTCGTCGCAGTAGCGTTGAACCAGGCCCAGTCCGTGCGTCACCAGCAGAATCGTCTTGCCGCGGCGCTTGAAGTCGGCGAACTTGTCGAGGCACTTCAGGCTGAAACCCTCGTCGCCGACCGCGAGCACCTCGTCGATGAGCAACACGTCCGGGTCGACGTGGACCGCCACCGCGAAGCCGAGCCGCATGTACATGCCGGAAGAATAGGTCTTTACCGGCGAATCGATGAAGTCCTCGACCTCGGCGAACTCCACGATCTCGTCGAAACGCCTCGCGATCTCGCGTTTGGTCAGTCCCAGCATCACCCCGTTGATGAAGATGTTCTCGCGGCCCGAAATCTCCGGGTGAAACCCGGCGCCGAGCTCGATCAGAGCCGAGATCCGCCCCCGCACGTCCACCGTCCCGGTGGTCGGCTTGGTGATGCCGGCCACCAGCTTGAGCAGCGTGCTCTTGCCCGAGCCGTTGCGTCCGATCAGGCCGACGGTAGTGCCCGGGGTCACGTCCAGCGACACGCCGTCGACGGCGCGCAGCACCTCGCTCGGCTCGAGCTCGCTGGCCAGGCTTCCCTTGAGCAGGGCGCTCTTGAGCGTGGAGAACTGGCGCCGGTAGGCGTACCGGCGGTACAGCTTCGTCACGTCGCGCAACGCGATCGCGGGGCCGGTCACACTTCCTCCGCGAAGGATTCCCGCAACCGATCGAAGAGCGCGTAGCCGGCCAGGAACAACGCGACACCGCCCAGGGCCAGCGCGAGCAGCCACTTCCAGTGCCCGAACGGTCCGTCGAAGAACAGAATCTCCTGGTACGAGATGGCGATATGGGCGAAGGGGTTGATGTCCATGAGCACCTTGCCCGCGGGCGGCAGTCCGCCGATGGAAGGCCCGCGCGACGTGACCATGGTCCACGGGTAGAGAATCGGCGTCGCGAAGAACCAGAGGGTCAGGAGATTCCCCAGCAGGTCCTTGATGTCCCGGAAGTGCACCGTGAGCGCGGCCAGCATCAGGCCGAATCCGAGCGTGAGGATGAACTGCACGGCGATCACGGCCGGAAACCACAGCAGCTCGGTGAAACCGGGCGGCGTATTCGAGAACAGCGCGAGGGCGATGAACAGTATCGGCAGCGCCAGAAAGAAATGCACCATGTTGGCCAGCACGGCCACCACCGGCAGCACCTCGGCCGGAAAGAGCACTTTCTTGATCAGATTGCCGTTGGCGAGCAGCGCGTTCGACGACTCCGTGAGCGCGGAGGTGAACCACGTCCACGGCAGCAGGCCGCAGAAGAGAAACAGCGCGTAGTTGTTCTCGACGCCGTCGAAGCGGGACGGGAGCACGACGGAGAAGACGAAGGTGTACACGAGCAGCAGCAGCAGCGGGTTGGCGAACGACCAGAAGAAGCCCAGCACCGAGCCCCGGTAGCGCGCCTTGAGCTCGCGCACGACCAGCGTCTGGATCAGGACGCGATACCCGAACAGCCGCCACAGGTTATTCAGCATGGGCCTCGATCAGCACGACCGTCACGTTGTCCGGCCCGCCCGCGGTGTTGGCTCGTCGCACCAGCTCGTCGCAGGCCTCGTGCGACGGTCGATCCATTCGGAGCGCCTCGGCGATTCCCCCGTCCGCCACGACGGTCGACAACCCGTCCGAGCAGAGCAGGATCCTGTCACCGGGTTCGAGCGCGAGGGTGGAAAGCTCGACTTCGAGTTCGGTACCGCCGGAAACGGCGCGCGTCACGACGTGCCTCCAGGGATGCCGCCGCGCCGCCGCCTCCGTCAACCGCCCGGCCCGCACCTGTTCCTCGACCCAGGAATGGTCCCTGGTGAGCTGTGTCAACCGTCCTGCGCGCCAGCGGTAGGCGCGGCTGTCGCCGACGTGCGCGAGGGCGCTGTCCCCGGCCTCGGAGAGCAGCGCCACGGCGGTCGTGGCCATGCCCTCGAGGGCGGCGTCTTCGGCGATGCGGGTGGCCAGCAACCGATTCGCCTCGACCAGGGCGGCCCCCAGGCGGTCGCCGGCGCCGCCCGCGCCGCCGAGGCGCGGCGTATGCGCCGCGGCGGCGGAAGGGGTTGCCGCCACGAATCGTTCGACCTCCTGGACCACGAGACGGGACGCGATCTCGCCCGCGACGTGGCCGCCCATCCCGTCGGCCACGATGAAGAGGCCGAGATCCTCCCGGGTGCAGAAGCTGTCCTCGTTGTTCTCGCGCCGGCGGCCTGGATCGGTACGGGCGGCGCAGGTCAGTCGCATCTGGAAACCAGAACACCCACACCGGATGCCGGCCACGCACCTGGCGGCGCGCCCAGCGGCCGGCGTCAGCCGCCGCGAATCATCGCTTCCCCGCGGCTCGCATGCCGATGCGGCGGGCCACCTGCAGGCGGGACAGCGATTTCAGCAGCGCTATCCGCGCCCGCTCGAAGTCGACGTCGCCGGTCGTCGTCGCGAGTCGCTCCCGGGCACGGCTGGCAGCCGCCTCGGCACGCTCGAGGTCGATCTCGTCGGCGCGCTCCGCCGTCCGCGCGAGAATCCGGATCCGGTCGGGCAGAATCTCCGCGAAGCCGAACGCGGCGTGCAGCCAGGTCTTTTCGGCCCCCCGCCGGAACCAGATCTCACCGACCTGGAGCGTCACGAGCAGCGGCGTATGTCCCGGGAGCACGCCCAGGTAGCCCTCGGCTCCCGGAAGGCGGACTTCATCGACCGTCTCGTGGACGATCGCGCGGTCCGGGGTCACGATCTCGATGGTCAGGTGCGACGGCAGCGGCATCGGTTCCGGGCTCCGGCTACGCGGCCGTGGACTGCGCTTCGGCGTTGGCGACCGCTTCCTCGATCGTGCCGACCATGTAGAACGCCTGCTCCGGCAGGCCGTCGTGCTTGCCCTCGACGATCTCCTTGAACCCGCGGACCGTATCGGCGATCGGCACGTACTTGCCTTCCTTGCCGGTGAACTGCTGGGCGACGAAGAACGGCTGCGACAGGAACTTCTCGATCTTCCGGGCGCGCGAGACGGCCAGCTTGTCGTCCTCCGACAGCTCGTCGATCCCGAGAATCGCGATGATGTCCTGGAGATCCTTGTAGCGCTGCAACACCTGCTTCACGGAGCGCGCGACGCTGTAGTGCTCCTCGCCGATGACGCGCGGGTCGAGGATGCGCGACGTCGACGCGAGCGGATCGACCGCCGGGTAGATGCCGAGCTCGACGATGCGGCGCGACAGGTTCGTGGTCGCGTCGAGGTGGGCGAACGTCGTGGCCGGCGCCGGGTCGGTGTAGTCGTCCGCGGGCACGTAGATGGCCTGCACCGACGTGATCGAACCCTTGCGCGTCGAGGTGATGCGCTCCTGCAGCGCGCCCATCTCCGTCAGCAGCGTCGGCTGGTAGCCCACCGCGGAGGGCATCCGGCCGAGCAGCGCGGAGACCTCCGAGCCCGCCTGCGTGAAGCGGAAGATGTTGTCGATGAACAGGAGGACGTCCTTGCCCTCGGCGTCGCGGAAGTACTCCGCGACGGTCAATGCGCTCAGACCGACCCGCAGCCGCGCACCGGGCGGCTCGGTCATCTGACCGTAGATCAGCGCGGCGCGCGACTTGTCGGGATCGTTCAGGGTGACGACGCCGCTCTCCTGGAACTCGAGCCAGAGGTCGTTCCCCTCCCGCGTCCGCTCGCCGACGCCGCCGAACACGGACACGCCGCCGTGCTTGAGGGCGATGTTGTGGATGAGCTCCTGGATGATGACCGTCTTGCCGACGCCGGCCCCGCCGAACAGCCCGATCTTGCCCCCCTGCAGGTACGGCTCGAGCAGGTCGATGACCTTGATCCCGGTCTCGAACATCTTGAGCTCGGTGGACTGATCCTCCAGGCTGGGCGCGGCGCGGTGAATCGGCCAGCGCTCATCGGCCTGCACGGGCCGATCGGGAAAGTCGACCGGCTCGCCCAGAACGTTGAGCACGCGGCCGAGCGTCTGCGGCCCGACCGGCATGGAGATCGGCGCCCCGGTGTCGATGGCGGGCATGCCGCGCTGCATCCCGTCGGTCGGCTTCATCGCCACGGCCCGGACGCGCCCCTCTCCGAGGTGCTGCTCGACCTCGGCGATCACGTCGACCCGCTCCCCGCCCTCCGAGTCCGACTGGATTTCCAGGGCGTTGTAGATCGGGGGAAGGTAACCGCCCTCGAACTCGACGTCGACCACCGGGCCGATCACCGCCACGACCCGTCCGACCTTCTTTTCACCCGCGTCCGCCATCGTCCGGCTCCCCCGATCCGTGGTTGTCCCGTCCCAGACCGTCGTGCGTGCCTACAGCGCCTCGGCGCCCGACACCACCTCGATCAACTCGCGCGTGATCGCGGCCTGTCTCACCTTGTTCATGTGCAGCGTCAGCCCGTCGATCATCTCGCCGGCGTTCCGGGTCGCCGCATCCATCGCCGTCATCCGGGCCGCGTGCTCGGCGGCCGCCGATTCGAGCAGAGCGCGGAAGAACTGCGTCTCCACGTGGTGCGGAAGCAGGTCCGAGAAGATGCGTTCCGCCGGCGGCTCGAAGAGGTAGTCCGCCGACACCGCCTCGTTCTCCTCGTCCTCGGATGCGTCCAGCGTCGGGATCGGCAGCACCTGGTCGACGACGACTTCCTGCTGCATCACGCTCTTGAACTCGTTGTAGAGGATCGACACCCCCGACGCCGCCCCCGACGTGTACTGGTCGATCGCGGTCTCGGCCATCTCCTCCGCATGGCCGTACCGCAGATCGTTGAAGAGGTTCACCATCTCGAAGCGGATGTCGACGCCGCGGCGCACGAAGAAGTCGCGCCCCTTGCGGCCCACCAGCCCCATCGCGACCTTGCGATCGGACTCGACGGCGAAGGTGGCTCCCTGTCGAATCAGATTGGAGTTGAAGCTGCCGCACAGACCCTTGTCCGCCGTGACCACGAACAGCAGGGTCGGCGCCTCGGGCGCCACGGGCGGCGCCAGCAACGGATGGGCGGCCGCCTCTCCCGTGCGGGTCGCCAGGTCGCTCAGCACCCTTCGCATCGACTGCGCGAACGGGCGGGCGCCGACGATGCGATCCTGGGCCCGCCGCAGCTTCGACGCGGCGACGGTCTTCATCGCCTTCGTGATCTGCTCGGTGGACTTGACGGCGCGGATCCTGCGCCGGAGGTCGATGAGTGACGGCATCGGTCCCCCGCGCTACGCGGCGGCGCCCTGGCGCGCCGCGACGAACTGCTCGCTGAACTCCCGGATGGCGGCCTCGACGGCGGCCTCCAGCTCCTTGTTCATCGCCTTGTCGGCGACGAGGCGGGAGACGACGTCGGCGTGCCGGGTTTCCATGAACCGGTACAGCTCCGGCTCGAACGCCGCGACGTCGCTCTCGGCCACGTCGTCCAGGAAGCCTCGCGTGCCCGCGAAGATGACGAGCACCTGCCGCTCCACCGGCAGCGGCGCGTACTGCGGCTGCTTCAGCACTTCCACCAGCCGGCGGCCGCGATTGAGCTGCTGCTGCGTCGCCTTGTCCAGATCGCTCCCGAACTGCGCGAACGCCTGCAGCTCGCGGAACTGCGCGAGGTCGAGGCGCAGCGTGCCGGCCACCTGGCGCATCGCCTTGATCTGCGCCGATCCGCCGACGCGCGACACCGAGTTGCCGACGTTGATCGCCGGCCGGATCCCCTGGTGGAAGAGGTCGGACTCGAGGAAGATCTGCCCGTCCGTAATCGAGATGACGTTGGTCGGAATGTAGGCGGACAGGTCGCCGGCCTGCGTCTCGATGATCGGCAGCGCGGTGAGCGAGCCGCCGCCGTTCTCGGCGCTCAGCTTCGCCGCCCGCTCCAGCAGGCGCGAGTGCAGGTAGAACACGTCGCCGGGGAACGCCTCTCGTCCCGGCGGACGGCGCAACAGCAACGAGATCTCCCGATAGGCCTGCGCGTGCTTCGACAGATCGTCGTAGATGCACAACGCGTGGCGCCCGCTGTCGCGGAAGAACTCGCCCAGCGCACAGGCGGAGTACGGGCTGATGTAGAGAAGCGGAGCCGGGTCCGACGCGGCGGCCGCGACCACGATCGTGTACTCCATCGCCCCTTCGTCCTCGAGCGTCTTGACCACCTGCGCGATGGTCGACTGCTTCTGGCCGATGGCGTTGTAGATGCAGACGACGTCCAGACCCTTCTGGTTGATGATGGTGTCGACCGCGACCGCCGTCTTGCCGGTCTGGCGGTCGCCGATGATCAGCTCGCGCTGGCCGCGCCCGATGGGGATCATCGCGTCGATCGCCTTGAGTCCGGTCTGGAGCGGTTCCTTGACCGGCTGGCGGTCGACCACGCCCGGTGCGATGCGCTCGACCGGGGACTGCGTATCCGTGGCGATCGGCCCCTTGCCGTCGAGCGGCTGCCCGAGGGCGTTCACCACGCGGCCGAGCATCGCGTCGCCGACCGGCACGGACATGACCCGGCCCGTGCGCTTGACGGTGTCGCCTTCCTTGATTTCGGTCGACTCGCCGAGGAGCACGGCGCCGACGCCGTCTTCCTCGAGGTTCAGCGCGATGCCGAATATCCCGTGCGGAAACTCGAGCATCTCGGTGGCCATCGCGCGGTCGATCCCGTGCAGCCGCGCGATGC
>WTGR01000489.1 GCA_011523485.1 Acidobacteriota bacterium | reverse complement strand
TTCTACCGGAGAAGCTGAAGCCGCGAGAAGTCGCCCGTCGAATACGGCGGGGCCCATTGCCACGGGCTTTCGGGCATGAGCGTACCCTATGATCCGACGAGTCGAGGAGGATGGACATGAACGGACGGATGACCGGCGCGGCGTGGGGAATCGGAGTCGTCGTCGCCTGCCTGATCGCGGCGGCGCCCACGGCGGCGCAGCAGAGCTGGGTCGAGCGCGCCGTGCACAACTTCGGCGAGCCGATCAACACGCTGTGGGCCGAGGGCGAGCTGTCGTTCGCGGCCGACGGTACGATGGTCTACTGCAGCGCCCGCGAGGACCTCGGCGCGGCGCCCGGCGACCCCAAGGATCTCTACATCGCGACGTTCGACGCCGAGACCGGACGCTGGAACACGCCGGTCAACATGGGGCAGCCGGTCAACTCCGCCCCGGCCACGGACCTCGACCCGCTACGGCTCGGCGACGACCGGGAACCGTGGATCACCGCCGACGGCAACACCATCTACTTCAAGTCGGACCGGCTGGCGACCAGCGACCCCCGCAACGCCAGCGATCTGTTCGTCACCCGCAAGGTCGAGGGGGTGTGGACCACGCCGGAGTTGCTCCCGTATCCGATCAGCACGGACGCCGGCAACGAGCATTGCCCGGCGATTCTCAATGACGGCGAGACGCTCTGCTTCGCCTCTCGGCGGGAGGGCGGCTACGGCGGGTCGGACATCTGGTGCTCGCGGCAGAACGCCGACGGCGTCTGGCAGGAGCCGGTGAACCAGGGGCCCAACATCAACACCGCGGCCGAGGAGTTCCATTTCTCGCAGGACGCTGGCGGCCGGGTCTACTTCAGCTCGAACCGTCCCGGCGGTGAGGGCGGCATGGACATCTGGTCGGCGATGCAGACGGGACCGAACCGTTGGGCGCCCGCGGTGAACCTGGGGCCCCAGGTGAACACCTCGGCCGCCGACATGTGCCCGGCGCTCCCGCCGGACGACACCACCTTCACTTGGTTCTCGTACCGCGAGGACAACAGCTTCGGGGGGATCGACATCTTCTGGACCCACAGGTCCAACCTGGCGACCGGACCGGAGCGCTGAGGTTGATGGTGCAAGCTCCCTACCCGGCCTTCTCCGACAGGTGCCGGCGACCCGACAGGACCATGGCGCCGAGGCCCAGCCACGTGGCCGCGAGCCAGAACAGGCCCCCGAGCCAGGGGATCTCGAACAGCAGATAGAGCGCGAGGATGCCGACGGCCATCGCTGCGTACGGCGAGGCGTCCCGGCGCCCGGCGCGGGCGAGCAGTTGTTCGCCGGCCCAGACCGCGATGGGGAGCTTGGCCAAGTACAAG
The DNA here is from genome assembly GCA_011523485.1 of Acidobacteriota bacterium. Next base: position 1,674 of record WTGR01000489.1, on the reverse strand, counting down.
GCCGCGCCGAACAGGAGCACGGCGATTGTGCCGATCGGCAGCCCGACCACCGTCATCATCACCACGACCGCCCCGACGGGGACTATGAGGAACGCGCCGAAACCAAGCAGCCCGCCGAGGGTGGTCTCTCTCGTGATCGCCGAGACCAGATTCTGCACGACGCGCCTGGACAGCGCGACGGCCAGCATACCCGCGAGCAGCGCCGCCCCGGTTTGCCAGCCCCAGAAGATGAGGCTGCCCACCACGCCGCCATCGTCCTCGGCGCTCGGCTCCTTGTAGCGCACCGACCCCGCCACCCGGGCCGCCGCTTCCGGCGTTAGTGGCACCCGCGTCCGGTAGTCGAGATCGCCGTCGATGCGCGAGCCGGGGGCGATGTCGATGCGGTCGGCGGTGACGTTCGCGTCGCCGAGCACGGCGCCGCGGAGCACGATCTCACCCGCCACCGCCCGGAGGTCCTTCTCTATCGTCCCCTCGATCTCGAGGGTGCCGGCGGCGGCCGCGACGCCGCCCCGGATGACGGCGCTCTCCAGGATCAGCAGCCGGTACGCCGCCGCGAGCAGGTCGCCGTCTATCGTGGTGTTCGCGATGACCTGGTCTCCGACAACCCGCGTGGAGTCGCCGATGGGACCCAGCAGGTCGATGGTCATGCCCACCGCGAACATGTCTCCGTCGACCTGACCGTCGACGAGCACCATGTCCGCCACCGCCACCAGATCGCCGGCCAGGCGCCCGAGGATGCGGACCTCCGCGTCCGCCGCATAGAGGTCTCCCTCGCGGACCTCGCCCCCGCGAACCGCCAGCGATTCGCCCACCGAGGTCTCCTGCGCGCCCGCCGGCACCGGCGCTCCCGCGAACGCCGCGGCCAGCAGCAACCCGACCGACGCCTTCCCGACCCTGTGTCCCATGTGTCGACACATGTGCGCGGCCGCGGCGAGCGCCTTCCGGCGGACCGCTTGCGCCAATGCCTCGGAAACCCTGCTCCTCCGGGCGACCGGCACCAGGAACGCGCGTCGATCTGCGCCTTGCGCGCGGCCGTGTTTCCCAGGCGCACGGCCTTCAGAAGCCGAAGCCGGCCACGCTGTGGAGCACCACCCCTCCCCGCAGATCGTGGCCGACGTCGAACCGCACGCCGCCGATCACCGGAAGGTCCAGAAACACGCCGACTCCGACACCCTTCAGCCACTGGTCGCGCGCGGATCCGGCATTCCAGGCCGCCGCCGTGTCGTAGAAGAGAAGGAACCCCGTCTTGCCAGTCGCGAGAGGAGAACTCAGCGGCAGGCGAAGCTCGATCGACGCCGCCAGCAGACTATCGCCCACCCGCGCGCCGAACTTCCACCCGCGCAGCGTGCCCAGGCCGCCGAGCAGCGATCGCTCGTACGGCGGGAGCGGCGCCGAGGCGCCTTCATACAGCACGCGCGCAGCCAGGACCGCCTGTCCGCCGACGCCCTTGAACGCCTGTGCATCGACGCGTGGCCGGAAGACGGCCGCGGGGTGCCCGGCCAGCGACAGCCGCTCGACCGCGGCGCGCAGCTTCACGTCGTCGCGCGGGAAAATACCGGACAGGCTGTCGTAATCCAGGGCGACAATCACCCGCGTCAGCCGGTCCGTCAGCGCCCCGAAGACGACCTCCTCCCACGCCGCCTCCGCGCCGGCGCGCACGCCGAACGCCAGACG
>WTGR01000283.1 GCA_011523485.1 Acidobacteriota bacterium | reverse complement strand
GTCTCGCCGGGCAGGAGCTGGTTGTACCAGACGATCTCGCCGCTGGCCGGGTCGAGCGCGAGCACGCTGTTCGTGTAGAGCGCGTCGCCGGAGTGCCCCCGCTGGAAACGCGCCCACGGCTTGGCCTGCGCCGTCGCCCAGTAGATGAGGTTCGTGCCGGGGTCGTAGCTGCCGGCGGTCCAACTGTCGCCGCCGATGCGGAACATCAGCGGCGTGTCGCCCCAGGTGTCGCCGCCCGGCTCGCCGGGCCGGGCCACCGTCGAGGTCCGCCACACTTCCTCGCCGGTCTGCGCGTCCCGCGCGGAGATGAAGCAGGGCATGTCCTTGGCCTCGTGGAAGCGCTCGCAGCCGTTGGTGCTGGCCACCACCCTGCCGCCGACGACGATGGGCCCGGCGGTGTAGCGGAACCCGAGCCGGTAGTCGGCGCCGGCGACGTTCCAGACGACGTCGCCGGTCCGGGCGTCGAGGGCCACGACGTGCGCGTCGACCGTGGTCAGGTAGACCTTGTCGTCGTAGATCGCGAGGTTGCGGGTCGTGACGATGCCGGTCAGCTCCTCCGCCTCGTGCTCGTGGCGATAGCGCCAGAGCAGCTCCCCGGTGGCCGCGTCGAGCGCCTCGACGATGCCGAAGGGGCTGGCGATGTAGAGCACGCCGTCGTAGACCAGCGGATTCGGCTCGGGCCGCCCCTCGGTCCCGATGGCCCACGACCAGGCGAGCTGCAGCCGGTGCGCGTTCTCGGTGTCCATCTGGTCGAGCGGGCTGTAGCCCCAGCCGTCGAGGGTGCGCCGCCAGTTGATCCAGTCGGCCGGATCCGGATCGAGCAGCATCTCCTGCGTGACCGGGGTGAACGGCCGCTCCTGCGCGAGGAGCGGCACGGCGTTCGCACCGAGGACCACCGCAGCGCCGAGCAGCAGCGACAACGTGCCGGTTCTCTTGCTCATGACGGCACCCATCATGACACAGCCTCCGCCCGCTCCACTTCCGGACGCGCGCCGTCGCGTTTACACTCTTTCCGTGACTCGCAGCGCCTCCTACCTCTTCGGCCGGCTCGCGGGCCGGCAGGTCCGCAAGGCGAAGCTGATCTGGGACTCGGTCGCCGGCAGCGAGGACGACGCCATCCGCGCGCAACAGGGGCTCGGCCGCGAGATGGCGGCGGCGGTGCGCGAGCAGGCGCCGGGGCCGGTCGACCCGGGCGTGCAGGGACTGCTGGAGGAGCTGGCGGCGGCGCTGGCCGAGCGCGTGCGCAATCCCCTCCACCGCTTCGAGGTGACCGCCGCGGCGGGCAACCACCCCACCGCCTTCGCGCTGCCCGGCGGCTACATCTTCGTGGCCCCGGCCCTGGTCGAGCTGACCGGCCGCGATCGCGACCAACTGGCCTTCGTGATCGGCCACGAGATGGCGCACGTGATCCGGGGGCACGCGATCGACCGCATCAAGCTCGAGTGGAGCCAGAAGGCGCTGTCGGCCGTCTCGGTGGCGACTCCCGCGGGTCGCACCGTGGCGCCCTGGCTGCGCCGGGTCGGCGTCGGGTGGCTCGAGAGGGCCTACTCGCGCGAGCAGGAGTTCGAGGCGGACGAGCTCGGCGGACGCCTGATGCGGGCCGCCGACTTCGATCCCCAGGGCTGCGTCCGCATGCTGGAGCGCTTCCGCCGGATGGAGCACGAGTCCGATCCGCTGGGCCTCGCCGCCTACATGTCGACCCATCCGCCGGTCGACGACCGCATCCACCACCTGCGCGAGCGCCTGAAACTGGAAGCGCATGCGTGAACGGCCGCACCAGATCATCAGCCGGCCCGACAGCGGCGCGTCGCCGCTCTCGCACGAGGGACGCACCCGCCGGCGCTTCGCCCGGCGCCTGCGACTGCTCGGGATTCCCGACGACCTCACCGGCTGGTCGGTGCTCGACGTCGGCGCCTGGCACGGCTTCTTCTCGTTCGAGTGCGAGCGGCGCGGGGCCGACCGCGTGCTGGCGGTGGACAGCTTCGCCTGGGACCGCTTCGGCATGGACGAGTTCCTGGCCGCGCGCGAGCGGCTCGGCTCGTCCGTGGAGCACCGGCGCGCCGACGTGCACGAGCTCGACCCGGACGAGATCGGACGGTTCGATCTGGTGCTGCTGCTCGGCGTCTTCTACCACCTGCGCAACCCGCTGGCCGCGCTCGAACGGATCGCACGGGTCACGAGGCGGCTGCTGATCTGCGAGACCCACGTCCTGTTGCCGTTCGTCCACGAGCGCTACCCGCTGGTGCCGTTCTTCCCGGGCGACGAGGGCGCGCGGGAAGCGCCGGGCGAGCTGTGCGCCATGCCGACCCTGACGGCGCTGGAGCAGATGCTACAATCCGTCGGGTTCAACGAAGTCGAAACGGTCTACAGCCCGTCTTTTCGCTACTGGAAGAAATTCGTCGCGCTCGTGACCAACCGCCCGCAGTCGGGGCGGGGCATCGTTCACGCGCGCGTATCGTCCGCATCGACGACGAGGGAGCAAGGGACGTAATGAAGCTTGCCGTGCTCGGCCTGGGAACGATGGGCGCGCCGATGGCGACCAATCTGATCAAGGCCGGCTGCGAGGTCACGGTCTACAACCGGACGCGGAGCCGGGAGGAGCCGGTGGTCAGGCTGGGCGCATCCCGCGCCGACAGCCCGGCGGCGGCGGCGTCCGATGTCGACATCGTCCTCAGTTGCGTGTCCGACACCCCGGACGTCGAGCACGTGCTGCTCGAGAGCGGCTCCGGCGTCATCGACGGCCTGAGGGAGGGCGGACTGGTCATCGACTGCTCTTCGATCGCCCCGGTTGCGACGCGCCGCCTCGCCGAACAGTTCCGCGCCCGGGGCATCGGCTACGTCGACGCCCCGGTATCGGGCGGCTCGGAGGGCGCCATCAAGGGCACCCTCACCATCATGTGCGGCGGCACCGAGGAAGACTTCGAGCGTGCGAAGCCGGTGCTGCAGATCATCGGCGCCACGGTGACCCGGATCGGACCGGTCGGCTGCGGCCAGATCGCGAAGGTGGCCAACCAG
>WTGR01000215.1 GCA_011523485.1 Acidobacteriota bacterium | reverse complement strand
CGGGGCGCTCCAGCGGCGTGATGGTCTTGTTCGTGTAGGTCCCCTGGAGATCCGGATCGCCCCAGGGAGTCCGCTGGCCGTCCTGCCCGGCGGCGCCGGCCGGGGCCAGCACGAGGAGCACGAGCACGCCCAGCGCGGCGGCGAAATAGGGCCGAGTCATCTGACACCTCCCAACTTGGCCTTGCGGCCGTTTTTCCTGGCTTCGTTCGTGACGGTCGATCCTTGAATTATACGCCCGCGCAGGGGCGTGCGCGGGCGGGTTTCGCAGCCCTGCCTGCGACGGGCGCGCCCTTGTCGGTGTCTCGGACCGCGGACTATCATCCGGCTCCACAGACACTTGCAGATTGCGGGGGGAACCAATGCGCAGAACGCTTGCTCTGCTGATCGCAGGGTGCGTCCTGGCGGCGCCAGCGGCGGCCCAGGACGTCGATGAAGTGTTGCACGCCGCCGCCGAGGCGATGGGCGACGTGAGCACCATCCGGTACTCCGGGAGCGGGTGGGTGGCCAACATCGGCCAGAGCCACACGCCGGCCGACGACTGGCCCCGCTTCGAGGTGACCGCCTACGACCGCACCCTCAGCTACGACCACCGCGCGTCGTACGAGATCTACACGCGCCGTCAGGGCGACTATCCCGCGCTCGGCGGCGGCACGCCGCTGCTGGGGGAGCAGCAACGCGTCTTCTTCACCCTCGGCGAGCACGCCTGGACGCTGGCCGGGGACGCCCCGGTGCCGCAGCCGGCCAACGCCGAGGTCCGCCAGCTCGACATCTGGATGTCGCCGCACGGCTTCCTGAAGGCGGCGGCGGCGGCCGACGACGCGTCCGCGACCGCATTGATGCTCGAGGGGCGCCCGCTGACCATCGTGTCGTTCACCGCGCTGGGCAGGTTCCGCGTCAACGGCACGATCAACGAGGACAATCTCGTCGAGCGGGTCCTGACCTGGGTGCCGAACCCGTACTTCGGGGACATGATCTACGACCACCGCTACACGGAGTACCAGGAGTTCGACGGGGTGATGTTCCCCACCGTGCTGCACTCGCACCAGGGCGATCCGCGGCTCAATCCCGGCCACAACTGGATGGAGATCACGGTGACCGGCGTGCACCCCAACCTCGACATCGACCAGGAGCCGGTGGTGCCGGACGTCGTGCAGGAGGCAACGGCACCCCCCGTCGTGGTGCGGTCGACGCAGATGGCCCCGGGCGTCTGGCGCGTGGCCGGCGGCAGCCACCACAGCATCGGCGTGGAGTTCGACGACTTCCTGGCCGTGGTGGAGGCGCCGCAGAGCGAGGCGCGCTCGCTGGCGGTGATCGCCGAGTTGCGGCGGCGCGTGCCGGACAAGCCGATCCGCTACGTCGTCAACACGCACCACCACGTGGACCACGCGGGCGGCCTGCGGACCTACGTCGCGCAGAGCGCAGCGGTCGTCACGCACGAGGCGAACCGCGACTTCTACCTCGACGTGTTCCTCCATCCGGGCACGCGCTCGCTGGAGCCCGACATGCTGTCGGGCCTGATGCCGTGGTTCGCGCCCAACCGCATCCCGGCGCTGGAGCTGGTGAGCGACGACTACACGCTGACCGACGGCGAACGGGTGATGAACGTCCACGCGGTGCCGGACCTCGGCCACGTGGGGACGATGCTGGTCGTGCACCTGCCGGCCGAGCGCATCCTGATCAACGCCGATCTCTACTCGCCGCGGCTGCCGAGCGCGGAGCCGCCCCCGGTGAACGACAGCATGCGGACCCTGGCCGCGACCATCGAGCGCCTCGACCTCGACGTGGCGCGGCACGTCGGCGTGCACGGCCTGGTGGGGTCGCACGTCGACTTCCTGCGGATCGTGGACGGCCAGTAGTGTTCCGAAGTGCTCAGCGGGGCCGGCGGAAACTCGTCCCGCACGAGCCGCCGGTCCTGCTGGGTGCAGCCTGGGTCCGAGACGCGTGCGGGCGCGGCGAGATTTCGTTGATAAAGGACCTGCCGCCCGACTACGATGGTGACTTGTCATCGTTCGGCGATTCGTTGAGGAGGGATTCCATGCTGCGTCTGCCGATCTCCCGAAAAACGTCCGTACCGCTCCGGACCCTGCCGGCCCTCGTGGCCGCGGGCTTGCTCGCTGCCCCCGCGTTCGCCTCGGAGGGTGCCGAGAACGGCGTGACCTACGCGAAGGACATCGCGCCGATCCTCGAGCGGAGCTGCCAGCAGTGCCACCGCCCGGAGTCGGTGGCCCCGATGTCGCTGCTCACCTACGAGCAGGCGCGCCCGTGGGCGCGGGCCATGAAGTACCGCACCGGTCGCGTCGGCAAGCCGGACGTGATGCCGCCCTGGTACATCGAGAAGGACATCGGCATCCAGCACTACAAGGGCGACGTCTCGCTGAGCGCCGCGGAGATTGCGGCCATCGCCGAGTGGGCCGACAACGGGGCGCCGCGCGGCGAGCCCGTCGAGCAGACCGCGGAAGCCGTGGCGGCCGATGCGTCGGGGTGGGAGATCGGCGAGCCGGATCTCGTTCTCACGTCCCCCGAGATCGAGGTCGCGCCGACCGCCCCCGACTGGTGGGGCCCGATGGGCGAGACGGAGACGGGTCTGACGGAGGACCGCTACGTCTCGGCCATCGAGATGCGCGAGGTCAACACCTTCGAAGGACCCCCGGAGCGCGACACCATCGGCGGGCTCTACGTCATCCACCACCTGGTCATCTCGCCGGTCGGTCCCGACGGCAGGCCGGTCGCGGAGGCCGGGTTCTGGCCGGTCCACGAGGTGGGGCGCAACGCCGACGTCTTCCACCCCGACTCCGGCAAGCTGCTGAAGGCGGGGTCGAAGATCACGTTCCCCTCCGCCCACCTGCACTCGAACGGCCGCCACACGCGCGCCCACCTGGAAATCGGCCTCAAGTTCCATCCGGAAGGCTACGAGCCCACCCGCCAGGTGCAGCTCGTCGGCCCCGCGACGATGGACCTCGACATCAAGCCGATGGAGGCGGATCAGGAGTTCGAGGCGTACACGACGCTGCTCGACCACGC
>WTGR01000497.1 GCA_011523485.1 Acidobacteriota bacterium | reverse complement strand
AGAGCATCCTGCCGTACTTCGCCGTGCGGCGACGGTCCGCGCGGTTGGGAGACGCCGACCGGACTGCTATTCTGGCGGCGATCCCCAACCGGCTGGAGTACTTCGATCGGCAGGGTTTCGCGAACTGAATCCGCGTGACCCGAACGACACCGAAGGCCCTGTCGGGAACGGCCGGCAACCGGATTTCGCTGGCAACTTCGGCTGGCAGGGTAGCGCGGAGGCGGCGTAAATGACTGTTCACCAGTGCTTTGCAGGACTCCCGGATGCGCCGATACCGGACTGGGAGGCCGGCGCCTACAGCCCGTTGACGAACACCATGTACATGCCGCTGCGCAACACCTGCGCGCGGATGCTGGCCACCGACAACGTGCGTAGCGAGCGGGCGCGGGCGCTGACCGCCGGCGGCCAGGGCGGGCTGGAGATATACGCGCTGGCCGCGCGGCACCAGTTGACTCCCGGGACCGACTACCTGGGCACCATCCACGCGGTCTCGGCGGAGACGGGCGAGACGGCCTGGGTGCACGAGCAGCGGGCCGCCACCATGCCGCTGATGGCCACCGGCGGCGGGTTGATCTTCGCGGGCGACGTCAACGGCGGGTTCAAGGCGCTCGACCAGGAGACCGGCGCGGTCCTCTGGGAGATCAACCTGGGCTCGCCGGTCGTCGGATTCCCAATCGCCTACGCGGTCGACGGGCGCCAGTATGTGGCGGTCAATACCGGCGCCGGCGGCGGCATCAACCTGCGGATGACGCCGGAACTGCGCCCGAGCGTGGGGAGCACGCTCTTCGTGTTCGCGCTGGCTGAGTGACCGACGGTTTTCGACGATGAGGACCGCTATTCGACCGTGATGCCGGTCATGAAGCTCGAGGACACCTTCGGTCGGCTCGGCCTCGCCGTCCGGCTGGATCCCGATATCGCCTCGTCGAGCAGCACGCCCCGAAACTCGCCCGGATCGATCGGCACGTTCGATACCTGCAACGGGGGGCGGTTCGCGACCCGCTCGCCGGACAACGTCGTCAACCCCGTGTGGAGCGGTGCGCGACCGCCGGTCGCCTCGTAGAAGGAGGGCATCCCCCCGAAGGTGGTCACTCCTCTCGGGCACGTCCGCGGCCCGGATCAGCCCCATGCGATAGAGGGTCGTCGGGTGGTATAGGGACACTGGGGTCCGATCAGGACGTCCCTGAAGGCGAGGCTCTCGGTATCGGCGCGAATCAACCGGGGCTGCTGGTCGAACCAGAGCGGCTGCCCCGGCGACTGCGGATCCGCGGACAGCGATATCGGGTTCGGCCCGGCGCCGCGAATCATCTGCCGGGACGCCAGCGCCGGGGAACCGCAGATGAACGCCGGCTCGGGAGGATAGGCGGCCAGCCACGCCGACGTGGCGTCGCGGGCCGCCGCCGTGTCCTGCGCGGCCGGTCGCACGGGACACGGCGCGGTCACGGCCACCGCGACGGCGCACGCCGCGATGCGCACCGGCGCCCAGGGAAGCACAGGACGGATCTCGGTCGTGCGACGGTGGGAGAAGACCATGTGCAGGCGCTCTAGCGGGAGGAGTCGTCCTCCTCACTCTCCAGGGCGCCGGCCAGAATGACCGCCATCGAGTAGTTCCCCTCGTGGCAGGCGTATTCGAAGATCGGCGCCGGATTCCACTGCATCGGGACTTCGTACGTCCAGGGTGCCGTCCACGTGCTCGAGTCGTTCACCGTCACCTCGTACAGCATCACCTCGGGTGACGCCCGGGTGAAGCGCTCGGTGAGCTGCAGGTCGGCGGTGGCGCCGCCGCGCATGAAGCTGGTCTCGCGCAGGAAGTTGATGGTCTCTACCACGAGCGTGTCGCCGTCCCAGTGCCCGCGCGATTCGCCGGCCCACTGCCGCAGGCCGGTGAACGGGCGCCCGTCGAGGGGAATGACGCGCGGGTTGTGGTTCATCTCGTTGTAGATGACGACCGCGTCGGGCGTCTGGAAGAGCTGCATGTTGTTGTTGTAGCCGCCCGGGGTCATCGGCGGCCCGGCGTTGAAGCCGACGATGCAGCGCACCTGCAGCCCGTTGGCGCCGAGGTCGTCGACCCAGCCGCCCGGCGTCGGCTGGTGCGGACCCGTGTTCCTGCGCGCCTCGGCCAGCGCGTCGCGTCTTGCCTGGGCCTCCGCCGTCAACGCGGGAATGCGGCCGGAGGGCGGATCGATGACCAGCGAAGTCCGGTTGGTGGAGACCGCCGAGGTGCCGCGGTCGAACCAGAAGTTGTTGTACGACCCCGGTGCGCCGTCGACTCCCCGATCCACGTTTCCGGACGGGTCCGCCTCCGTTCGCCGCGCGGGCCGCGCCGCGAGGTCCGCGTTCCGGTCGAGCGCCGCCTGCTCGAGCTCGGCAGCCTCTTCCGCGGTCAGGAACTCCTGCTCGGCGCGGTCTTCAGGGCGTTCCATCGGCGTGATGGTGCGGAAGTCCCAGACGCCCTGCAGGTCGGGGTGGCCCCACGGCGTGGGGGGCACGCCGCCCTGCGCGGCGATCGGTGCCGGAGCCAGCGCCACGATCGCCACGATCGTCGACAAACTCGCGATTCGTCCGCGCCCCATCTGAAACCTCCTGCGGAATCGGTACCGAAGATCGCCTAGTGCCCAAAACGTGACAATAGCACGGGTCGATCGCCTGGCAGGACGCGCTCGGCGTCGCCCGTCCGAGGCCGCGGCCGATCCGTGCGCGGGGCTTTTTCCGCCCCTGCAATTGCGCCGGCCCGGCCTGGGGTGTAATCTGCGTACGTCAGGCGGTCCGTGTGGACGCCGGGGAGGTCAGAGCGATGAGAACGCTGGCGATTGCGCTCGTGAGTTTGGGTGTGCTGCTGGCCGCGGCAACCGTAGCCGCGCACCACTCGTTCTCGGCGGAGTTCGACATCGAGAAGCCGATCACGCTCGAGGGCAAGCTGACCGAGCTGGAGTGGGTCAATCCCCACGGGTGGATCCACATGGATGTCGAGAATCCCGACGGCACGGTGACGAACTGGGCCGTCGAGCTGGGCAACCCGACGGC
>WTGR01000832.1 GCA_011523485.1 Acidobacteriota bacterium | reverse complement strand
TCCTGAGCCCGCACACGCTCGAGGAGCGCATCTACCGGCTGCGCTGCGTCGAGGCATGGTCGATGGTGGTGCCCTGGGTCGGCTTCCCGCTCCGTGATCTGGTCCAGCGCTTCGAGCCGACCTCGCGGGCGAAGTTCGTCCGCTTCGAGACGCTGTACCGCCCGTCGGAGTTCCGCGGCCAGCGCGCCCGCAACCTCCGGTATCCGTACGTGGAGGGGCTGCGGATGGACGAGGCGCTGAACCCGCTGGCGATTCTCTCGGTGGGCATCTACGGCAAGACGCTCCTGAACCAGAACGGGGCGCCGATTCGCCTCGTCGTCCCCTGGAAGTACGGCTTCAAGAGCATCAAGTCGATCGTCAAGATCGAGTTCGTCGAGGACCAGCCCCGCAACACCTGGAACGTCGCCATCCCGCACGAGTACGGGTTCTACGCGAACGTCAACCCGGACGTGGATCACCCGCGCTGGTCGCAGGCGATGGAGCGGCGCATCGGCAATTTCTTCCGGCAGCGCACGCAGAAGTTCAACGGGTACGGTTACCAGGTCGCCCGGATGTACGACGGGATGGACCTGGCGCGGAACTACTGAATCGGCCGCGGCCTCCCGGTTCCCGCTCCGCGGGGGCCGGCGCCCGGATTCGCAGCGCATGGCCATAGCGTCCTGGATCCCCCGCGTCAAGCCGTTCGTCTTCCTCGCCTGTCTGATCCCGGCGCTTCTCCTGGGTTGGGACGCGTCCACGGGCGGTCTCGGCGTCAATCCGATCGAGGACATCACGCACCGCACGGGCGACTGGGCGCTGCGCTTCCTGCTGGTGACGCTGGCGGTGACGCCGCTGCGATGGCTGGCCGGCTGGAACGGGCTCGTCCGCTTCCGCCGGATGGTCGGTCTGTTCGCCTTCTTCTACGCCGTTCTGCACTTCTCGACCTACCTGGTCTTCGACCACTTCTTCGATCTGCTCCTGATCATCGACGACGTCGCCGAGCGGAAGTACGTCACGGCCGGCTTCGTCGGCTTCGTGCTGATGATCCCGCTGGCGGTCACTTCGACGCAGGGCTGGATCCGGCGGCTCGGCAACCGCTGGACGGCGCTGCACCGCCTCGTCTACGCGAGCGCCGTCGCCGGCGTCGTGCACTTCCTGTGGCTGGTTAAGATCGACATCGGCGAGCCGCTGATCTATGCGGTCATCCTCGCGATCCTGTTGGGCGCGCGCCTGGCGCAGCGGTACCGCGGCCACGGCGGCGCCGTACGGCCCGCAGCGACGGGCGCTGCGCGATCCGCGACTTCCTGACGGCGGGCGCGCGCCTCCGGTGTCGGGACGCCGCACGCCGGCGCGGGTGCCGCTGTCCGCAGGAACTACGAACCACGACGCGCGTCTTCCGCCGCGGCACGCGCTTCGAGTCGGAGCAGGCGGCGGTCGACGGTCGCGAAGTTGGTGCGGGTCTCGCTTCGGAAATCCTCGAAGCGCTTGTCGAGCGACATCAGGCCTTCCGCGAGCATGCGGATTTGCGACTCCAACCGCTCGGCGACCGCATCGAAGTGCGCCCGCGTCCGGGCGCCCTCGGCGAGCATGTCCTCCTTCGTCGCGAAGCGCGCGAGCTCGTCTCTGGTGGCGAGGTTGCGGATCTCGTCCTTGGTCGCCAGGGTTGGCAGAACCTGCTCGATCCGTCCGACGCGCCGGTCGAGACTTCTGAGTACGACTTCCACTGAATCCCGGTGCATTGCAGCGCTCCCGGCCGGCCGCTGCTGGTGATCAGCGCTTCGCTCGTGCGGGGCCGGCATCATAGCACCGATCGGAGGTGCAAGGAGAGTGCCGTGTTTCCCGGGCGGATGGCTGGTCCGGGCTGCGCCTCAGAGAACGGTCCGGTCCTGTTCAGGCCGTTTCGCCGGCAGGCCGACGAGCTCCTCGGCGGCCGCAGTCCCGGCGACCCGCGAAGCGACGTAGGCCCCGACGGCCGGTCCGAGCTTGAACCCGTGCCCCGAACCGCCCCCGGCGAGCCACACGTTGTCGTGGTCCGGATGACGATCGAGCAGAAGATCGCCGCTCGGCGTGTTGGTGTACTGGCAGACCCGGGCTTCCAGCACCGGCGCATCGCGCAGTGCCGGCAGCCGGACGGCGGCGAAACGGCGCGCAGCCGCCAGCCCCTCGGCCGACGGCGTACGGTCGCCGCGATCCGGGTCGAAGGCCGGGCCGAGCGCGGTGAGCCCGACCTTGGCGCCGCGGCCTTCGATGTCGGGAAGGCCGTAGGCCCCGGCGTGAAAGTCGATCCACGCGGGCAGGGACGACGGCGCGAGGCGCCGGTCCCCTGCGGGCGTCCCGAAGAAGAAGACCTCCTGGCGTGTCGGGCGCAGCAGCGGAGCGAGCAGGTCGGGGAACAGCTTCGGCAGCCAGGGACCGCAAGCGAAGACGAAGGACCCGGCCGACAGACGGGTGCCGTCGCTCAGATACAAGGCATCACCGCGCCAGGCGGGGGCGGGTGGCTGAACCGCCGCCGTACGCAAGTCGACGCCGCGGCCGGCTGCCTGCTCCGCCACCGCGTTGACGGCCCGACGGGCCAGCAGGACGCCGCTGCCCGGCTCGAAGATTCCCCGCGTGATGCCGGTGAAGTCCAGCGCGGGAAACCGTGGCCGCAGGTCCGCGGCGCCGAGCGATTCCGTGACCACCTGGAGACGGTCGAGCGTCCGGGCGGTGACGTCCACGTGCGGGTCATCTTCATGTCCGAGCCAGAGCACGCCGGTCCCGCGGAAGAGGTCCGGCCGGCCGGCATCCGCGAGGAGCTTCTTCCACTGCGGAAGCGATTCGAGCGCCCAGCGGGAGTAGAGCGTCCGGTCGCCGTAGCCCATGCGGATGATGCGCGACTCGCCGCCGGAGCTGGCGCGGGAATGGCCGGCTCCGAAGGCATCGACGAGGGCCACCGTGTGCCCGGCCCGGCGCAGGTGCCAGGCAGTCCACGCGCCGAACGCACCGGCGCCGACGACGACGACGTCGGAAGAGCGCGGCATGCCGGTGATGATAGCGGTACGATTGAAG
>WTGR01000943.1 GCA_011523485.1 Acidobacteriota bacterium | reverse complement strand
TCTCGAGTTCCGCCCGCGCTACAGGCTGGTCAGAGGATCGGCGTTGGCGAGATACGTGGCGATCAACTTGGGCATGGCAAGGGAACGGACTTGCCGGTTGTCTATCGGCGAAGACCGGGATGCACGCGTCCCGGAGGCGGATCGTGCGACGTGGGTCGTCGACTCGAAGCGAGCCGTCGACGCGTTTCTCGACATGCTGCCCGCGGCGTCCGGCCTGGAGCCGGAACGGATCATGTTCATCGTGGACGGCATCCGTCCTCGCGTTTACGGAAGCGATGTCCCGGAGTGGGAGAAGGGAGTCTACCGCGAAGACGTGGGCTACGTGGATGCCATGCGGCGCTACTTCATCGAGAACGTTGTCCGCAGGGGATACGAGACCATCGACCTGGAGCCGGCGTTCGCCGCGCACTACCGGCTGCACCGAACGCAATTCGACTGGCTGCCGCTCGACGAGCATTGGAACGCACTGGGACACGAGGTGCTCGGAGGCAGCGGCCGGTTCGGATCTGCTGCGGGAGTTGAAGACTCGTTTCTCTGCGGACGCTGTTTCGCCCGCACCGTAGATGAACAGCCTCAAGACAGCGTGTACACGAACGGGGCCGCCGCGCTACCCGACAGCAGTATCAACGCGCCGACCAGCAGCAGCACGAGGACGATCGGCGTCAGCCACCACTTCTTGTCGGTGGCCATGAACTCCCACAGCTCGGCGAGCAGACCGGGGCGCGCCGCCTCGGCCTCGGTCTCGAAGTCTCCGCCGCGTTCGTTCCCGGCTACCTGCGATGGTCGGTCTGCCATGTCTCGAAGCCCGTGTCGTCCGTTCCGACTCTAGCGCCGCCAAGCCCGTCGCAAACGCGCCGTGCCTGGCCCCAGCCCCCACCGCCCCAGGAGACTACGCCCCAGAACTCGCTCCGTTGCGTTCTGCGGCGCAGGCTCCTAGAACTGCCGGAAGTAGCGCCGCACGTCGCGCACCGGCCGGCGGGCGGTCCAGTAGCTCGCCGCGGACCGGTCCGGGCCCCGGTCCAGCGGGTCGCCGCGGAAGAGGCGCAGCAACAGGCCGATGGGCGCCAACACCAGATAATACGTCGCGGCCAGCACCAGGTGCGACAGCGTCCACCCGATGGGGAACGCCGCGTAGAGCCAGCCGAGCCAGACCCAGCGGCGCAGCGGCGGCGCCGCAGCGTAGATGGCGGCCAGCGCCGCGCCCGCCGACCAGACCATCCGCGCCGCCGCCGGGGCTTCCAGCCGCCAGTGCACGAGCCCGCCGGCCAGCGCAACGAATACCGCCAGCAGCACGCCGAACCAGCGCAGCTCCCCGGCCGACGGATGCCGATTGATCTCCAGCAGGGCCATCGCGCTCAGTCGAGGGCGAACTCGCGCAGACAGGCGCCTGCGTCGACCGTTGCGGCGTTCGGTTGCACCTGCCTGCGAAGCAGGAAGCGCTCCAGGACCAGCGCGTCCATGTTCGTCGCCAGAAAGCAGCGGTAGGCATGCTCGGGCGCGCAGACGATCGGCTCGCCCCGCACGTTGAAGCTGGTGTTGATCAGCACCGGGCAGCCGGTCTTCGCCTCGAAGGCCCGCAGCAGCGCCGCGTAGCGCCCGTGCCGCTCGGCGTCCACGGTCTGGACCCGCGCGGAATAGTCGACGTGCGTGACCGCCGGGACGTCGGACCGCGCCGCCTTCAGCTTGTCGAGCCCGCGCAGGCCGTTCCCACCCTCGTCGAGCGGCGTCCGGCGAGACTCGCGCACCGGGGCCACCAGCAGCATGTACGGGCTGTCCTCCCGGGGCCGCATCTCGAAGAAGTCGGCGACCCGCTCGCGGAGGACCGACGGCGCGAACGGGCGGAACGACTCGCGGAACTTGATCTTGCGGTTCATCACCGACTGCATGCCGCGGCTGCGGGCGTCGCCGAGGATGCTGCGCGAGCCGAGCGCGCGCGGGCCGAACTCCATGCGTCCCTGAAACCACCCCACCACCTGCTCGCGCGCCAGCAGGTCGGCCACCGCGTCGCACAGGGACGCATCGTCCGCGTACTCCTCGTACACCGCCCCGGCGCCGTCCAGGAAGGCCCGGATGTCGTCGCCCGTCGCGCGCGGGCCGAGCAGCGAGCCGCGCTGGGCATCCGGCGTCCGCGCCTCCCGCGGGTGGTCGAGAAGCTGGTGCCAGATGAACAGCGCCACCCCCAGGGCGCCGCCCGCATCCCCCGCCGCCGGTTGGATCCAGACGTTGTCGAACGGCCCCTCGCGCAGCACGCGTCCGTTGCCGACGCAGTTCAGCGCAACCCCGCCGGCGAGGCACAGGTTGCGCATCCGGGTCTCGGCGTGCACGTGGCGCGCCGCCCGCAGCATCGCCTCCTCGGTGACAGCCTGAATCGACGCGGCGATGTCCATCTCCCGCTCGGTGATCGGCGCCTCCGGCCGCCGCGGCGGCCCGCCGAAGAGCGCGTCGAACCTGCGCGACGTCATGCGCAGGCCCTGGCAGTAGTCGAAGTACGACATGTCGAGGCGGAACGACCCGTCCGGCTTGAGATCGATCAGGTGGTCGCGGATCCGGTCGACGTATTTCGGCTCGCCGTAGGGCGCCAGCCCCATCAGCTTGTACTCCCCGGAGTTGACCTTGAAGCCGGTGAAGTAGGTAAAGGCGGAGTACAGCAGGCCGAGCGAGTGGGGAAAGCGGATCTCGTGGGTCAGCTCGATACGGTTGCCGCGGCCGACGCCATAGGCGGTCGTCGCCCACTCGCCGACCCCGTCCAGCGTCAGAATGGCTGCCTCGTCGAACGGTGACGGAAAGAACGCGCTGGCCGCGTGCGACTCGTGGTGCTCGGTGAAGACGATCTGGCGCCGGTAGCCTGGCAGCCCGCGCGCGATCTCGCGGGGCAGGTGCAGCTTCTGCTTCGCCCACAGCGGCACGAACCGCAGGAACGACCGGAACCCGCGCGGGGCGAAGGAGAGGTACGTCTCGATCAGCCGCTCGAGCTTCAGGAACGGCTTGTCGTAGAAGCCGACGTAGTCGAGCGCCTCCGGGGCAATCCCCGCCTC
>WTGR01000731.1 GCA_011523485.1 Acidobacteriota bacterium | reverse complement strand
CGCGGCGGTGCGGGAGGCGGGCGGCTGATCTCCGGCATGCACGTAGAGCACGTCGCCGAGATAGGCTCCGGACGCGTCCGACGACGCGTGCGGGAGGGGCGGCGCGGTCTCGGGCGGCAGGGCCGGCGCCAAGGGGGACTGCGCGTGCGCCGTCATGCCGGCGCCATCGCCCTCGCCTGCTCCGCCCGCCAGCACGATCGCCGCCGCCATCACGGTTGCCCTAGAGATACGTCTCATGGTCGTCTCCAGCTTTCGAACGGCTCGTGTTCCCGGGTTGCGCCGAAGGTCCGCGCGCGCCCGTGTCAGGTCGTGCTCCGGCGCCGCAGGACGAGCAGCGCGATCGCGAGCAGCCCGGCGACGATGATTGCGCCCAGGTAGGCCAGGCGTCGCGCGGGCGCCTGGCTCGCCGACGTGTCGGCCGGCCGCGCCTCGGCGTCCTGCTCCGCCAGGACGACGCTCGCCTCGGTCAGCTCGACGCTCGACGTCAGCGCCCGCTGCAGCTCGCTCCGATAGCTCGCCGCGAGCTCCGCCGGGGCCTGCTCGGCGATGAACGTCGCCAGGGCCGCGTTGTCGCAGACGAACCCGCTGCAGCCCGCCTCGAACTCCTCCACCAGTTGGGTGTGCAGCTCCGCGAGCACCTCCACCTGCCGCGCCGAGGCCTCCCAGTAGCCCTTGCGCACGGTCTCGAGCATCACCGCCGTCATCTCCTGCAGGGCGTAGGGGTTCTCGCGCCGGAAGAAGTCCTCGATCCCGATGTCGTAGCGGTCGTCGACGTACACGTCGTACAGCTCGTTCCAGAGCGCGTCATCGATCGCGGCCGGCTTCATCACGTTCCACCCGTAGGTGTTGCGGAACGTCTCGGCGAACTGCTCGGCCGACGAGGCGCCGCCCTCCTGCAGCTCGCCGATGTAGGCCGGGTTCAGCAGCGTCGACCGCGCCTCGGTCCAGACCGTCTCGTTCAGGTCCGTCACCCGCGGCCGCTGCGCGTTGCGGAAGTCGTTGAAGTACGCGTCGGCGTCGCGGCCCGTCACGTGCCGGACGGCCATGCTCAGCCCGCCCATGAACTCGTACACGTGGTCCAGGCTCAGCGCGCCCCAGGTGTGGCTCTCCCGCGGCTGCACGACGATCTCGGTGTCGGCGAGCGCCGCCTCGAAGATGCCGTCGGCGTAGAAGCTCCACAGCTCGCCCTCGTCGTAGACGGCGCCCATGTTGCGCAGGTACTGGCCGGCGACCTCGGCCTCGTCCTCCCACCGGTCTCCCGCCTCGACCATCCCCATGATGGCGGTCCCGTAGTTGCCGTTCACCCCGCCGAAGACCCGCAGCGTGGAGTAGCGGCGCGCGTCCGCGGGCGACAGGCCCTTCTCCTTCATCACCTCTTCGGCGCGCAGGCGCCCCGCCTGGACGAAGTTGGCGTGCGCGTCCGCGTCGCGCGCCTCGGCCGCCATCGCCACGGCGCGGTTGATCAGCGCGAGGCGGGAGGCGGCCAGGTCCCGGAGCTGGCCGGCGGTCTGGACGACCACGTCGATGCGGGGCCGGCCGAGGTCGGCCGCCGGCATCAGGCGCAGGTCCGCGACCCGCCCGAACGGGTCCCAGACCGGCTCGACGCCCAGCAGGTAGAAGATCTGCCCGATGGTGGCGCCCTCCGTGCCGATGAAGTCGCTGGGCCAGAGGGTGAAAGCGACCTTCCTGGGGTACGCGTCGTGCCTGCGCCGGTGCTCGTCGAGGAGCGTTTCCGCCAGCTTGCGCCCCACTGCCCACGCTTCCTGCGACGGCGTCTTCTCGGCGTCGATCGAGAAGAGATTGCGCCCCGTCGGGACCGCGTCGGGATTGACGATGGGGTCGCCTCCGGGCGAGGGTTCGACGTAGCCGCCGGCGAGGGCGCGCGCCACGCTCTTCAGCTCCAGATCCGAGCTGTCGCGCAGTCCGTCGCGGTGCCGGTCGATGCCGGCCACGCTCGCCTCCAGCGTCAGGACCGCCCGGGCGAGCTCCGCGTCGCGGGCGGCGCGCGCCTCCAGCTCGAGCTCGGCGGCGTCGACGGCGCCGTCGAGGCGCCGGTCGAACGCCGGGTCGTCGAGGATCTTCCGCAGGCGATCCGCCGCGGGCGCGTCGGCCTCCCGAAGCTGGGCGCCGAGCGCGGTGCGGTGCTCGCGATAGAAGGTGGCTGCTTCCAGGGCCTGCTCGATGTCCTTGCTGGCGGCCGTCACCAGCTCGCGGGCCGATTCGTGGTCCCAGGCCCGCCCGAGCGCCTCTACCTGCGGCGCATCAAGGGCGAACGCCAGCCGCTCCGCCGCCAGCCGCCGCTTTTCCTCCTCGACCCGGTCGACGAGACCCGGGTCCTCCAGCAGGGCGAAGGTCCGCTCGCGGAGCGCCGTGTCCTGCATCACCTCCAGCAGGGCGAACACGTCCGGGTCCTCGGCGATCGCGATGGCCTCGGCCATCGGCGGGATGACCGCGGCGATGGTCTTCGCGCGCTCGCGCTGCACGGGATCGAGCAGTTGCGACGTCCGCGCGAACTCCTGCTCGGATTGGAGCCGCTCGACGAACTCGACCTTGCGCGGATGCGGCAGGATGCGCGCCACCAGGTCCTCGAGCTCGCCGGCGCGGGCTGCCGATACCGTCGCGTCCGGCCGGTTGCGGCTGCCCGCGCCCATCGAGATGAACCCGCGGATGATGTCGTCGTCCGAGGGCCGGCGCGCCGCTTCCCGCCAGGCGTGGGCGTGTCGCCGGTCCGCTCCCGACACCAGGTCGGCGAGCACCGTCTCGGCGTCCCATCCCGCCACCCGCCGCGCGTAGGCGTCGCGGGCGCGCCGGCGATAGCGCCGCTCGAAGAGCACTTCGTCCTCCAGCTCGTCGGCGTCGACCGCACCCTTGACCGTATCGATGCGGGCGAGGGCGTAGGCAATCGGATCGATCGCCATCAGCTCCGCCGTCGAGTCGATTTCCCCCGTCGTGAAGGCGTTGCCGAGGGTGTAGAGCCCCTGCGCGACCTTCTCGCCGTCGATGGTCTCGACGTGGTTGCTCAGGCGGAAGAAGTCGTC
>WTGR01000210.1 GCA_011523485.1 Acidobacteriota bacterium | reverse complement strand
CCTCGACGGTGTCGGTGGCCATCTGCAGCCGTTCCCGCTCGAGCGCGTAGCGCGTCTCGTACTCCTGCTCGGCGGACTGCGACTGCTGGAGCTGCAGCGACGAGACGAGGCCCTGCGTGAAGAGCTGCCCGTCGGCGTCCGCCTGCAGGCGGGTGGTCTTCAGTTGCGCCTCGGTGGTCGCAAGCGTCGCCCGCTGGTCGAGGAGGTCGCGCTCCACCTCCACCTGCCGGTTGCCGTAGCGCGCCTCGGCCGCTTCGAGATTCAGCCGCGCCTCGAGCGCGGACTGCTCCAGCTCGGGGTTGCTCAGCTCGAGGATCACCGTGTCCGGAGCGACGAGGGCGCCGGGGCGGATGACGATCCGCTCGACCGTGCCGTCGGTGGTGGCCGGGATCCAGCGGATCTGCTCCGGGACCAGCGTCCCGGTGCCGCGCACCTGCCGGATCATCGGGCCGCGCTGCACCGCGTCCAGATAGAGCGTGTCGCGGTCGACGCGCGGCGCGGCCGGTTCCAGCCGCGAGACGCCCAGCGTGACGCCGGCCACCACGATGACCGTGGTCACGGCGTACAGAGCCTGGCGCCGCTTCTTCTTCCGTGCGAGATCGGGTCGAGAGATATCCATGTGAGCCCCCCGTCATCGTTTCCGCGAGCCTCCATTTCCTGTCGAATATCTATAGATTGCCACGGGACCTATCGGAAATCAATAGGTAAAGATGCATTCGACCCTCTGACCTTGCCCGTTTTTCGAGTGGTCCCTGCAGAGAGCGCCGACGAAGCAGAAGTCGACGAGGACGAATGACCATGCGCAAGCCGCGAGGGGCCGGAGAAAGACAACCATCGGCGACGCCAGAGCCGAGCGCTTTGACGGCGGCCGCGGAACGACGGCAAGCCGGTCGCGAGTACCTGGCCGGGTACGTGCCGCGAACGAGACGGTTTACAGCGTCCTGGCCCACCTGCGCGCGGGGTCGGTGACGCTCCGGACCGGCGATTGTGTGACCCGGGGTGATCGCCTTGGAGAGATCGGCTTCTCCGGCGACATCGGATTCCACGTCCACGTCCACTACCACCTGGCGAGCGGCGCCGACCTGTTCGGCGCCCGCGCGCTGCCCGCGCAGTTCGAACGGTTCAGCCGCGTCGCGGGGAGCCGCACCGTGTTCACCGAGCGGGGCCCGATTGCAACCGGCGACATCCTCGTGAGCCACGTGGGGCGATAGCGGCAGCCGCCGACCCACCGGCGGGAATCGGCGCCCCGGTCAGCCATGCCGCCAGTTCGAGCAGGCGGTCGCGTCGTCGAAGCCCTCTTCGGCTTGACACGGCTTGGTGACCTCCGGCACACTTCCATCGTTAAACGATGGGAAGAAAAAGCGACGCAGGGGATTCCGCATGACCAGGCTGCTCCAGCGCCTCCGCTACCTGCTTCAGCGCGATCGTCACGAACGCGAGCTCGACGACGAGCTGCGGTTCCACCTGGAGATGAAACAGCGGGAGCTGGAATCTCGCGGGCTCGACCGGGCCGCGGCGACCACGGCGGCCCGGCGCGCGCTGGGCAACCTGCCGCTCACCCGCGACCACGTGCGCGACGTCTGGATCGCACCATGGCTGCAGGGCGTGCTGCAGGACGTCCGCCTTGCCGGGCGGCTGCTGGTCAAGCAACGCGGGTTCACCCTCGGCGTCGTCCTGATCCTGGGAATCGGCATGGCGTTGACCGCGGCCATGTACACCGTCGTCAACTCCATCCTGTTCACGGGGCTCCCCGGTGACGATGACGGGCGCATCGTGTCTCTCGGGACGCGTGACGAGCTGGGGCGACCGGCGGGTGTCTCGCTTGCCGACTTCGAGGACTGGCGCGGCGCGAGCGAGACCTTCGACGGCATCGCCGCGATGTTTCCGATCGGGCTCAACGTCAGCGACGACGAGACCGCCGCCGAGTTCGTTTTCGGGACCTATATCTCGCATGACGCCTTCCGGCTGCTGCGCGCCTCGCCCGTGCTCGGTCGCGACTTCCTGCCGGAGGACGATGTCGACGGCGCCGCCGGCACGGCGATCCTGTCGCATCGCCTCTGGATGAGCCGCTATGGCGGCGACCCCGAGGTTATCGGCCGCACGATTCGGCTGAACGACCGGCCGTCCGTTCTGATCGGCGTGATGCCCGAGGGGTTCGAGTTTCCCCATTCGATTGCGATCTGGACACCGCTCGGTCCTGCCGGAGGACGATGTCGACGGCGCCGCCGGCACGGCGATCCTGTCGCATCGCCTCTGGATGAGCCGCTATGGCGGCGACCCCGAGGTTATCGGCCGCACGATTCGGCTGAACGACCGGCCGTCCGTTCTGATCGGCGTGATGCCCGAGGGGTTCGAGTTTCCCCATTCGATTGCGATCTGGACACCGCTCGGTCCGCAGTTCGGCGGGTCGGCACAGGGACGCGACGCGCGCACCCACCAGGCGTTCGGGCGGCTGGCCGACGGCGTGCCCCTCGCGCAGGCACAGGCGGACCTCGACGTCGTGGCCGCCCGGCTTGCCGCGGAACACGGTGAGACCAACGCCGGGATTCGGCCGACCGTCGTTCCGTTCGCGGAGGCGTTCGTTGACGACTGGGTGAGACGGCTCCTGTTCGCGCTGCTGGGGGGCGTGGTCTTCGTGCTCCTGATTGCGTGCGCGAACGTGGCGAACCTGCTGTTGTCGCGCTCGGCGCGCCGGGCGCGCGAGATGAGCCTCCGCGTGTCGCTCGGGGCCACCCGCGGGCGGCTCGTTCGGCAGTTGCTCCATCACATGAACGTCGACTACAGCGCCTACGAAGGGTTTCTGGTGCGGGGCTACACGGAGACCGTGCTGTCGCGGCGGCAAGAACCATCGTCGGCTGGAACATCCTGGGCGGCATGTGCGCGCAGGCCTGCCCCACCGAGACGCTCTGCGAGCAGGCGTGCGTGCGGGAGGCATCCGAGGGCAAGCCGGTGAAGATCGGCCGGCTGCAAGACTTGCAATGACCAGAAGTGTCACCGGTCACCCAATAATCCCCATTGTGGTCACTGAAAACTCCTCACCTC
>WTGR01000667.1 GCA_011523485.1 Acidobacteriota bacterium | reverse complement strand
CTTACCCGCAACTGCTCGGCACCGGCGGAAACGACGGGCGACTCGATTTCACCAATAACTTCATGCGCCGGCTCGTCTCGCGAGCAAAGCCGCCGGGCCTGTTCGACCCGGCTACGGGTAAACCATCGATCGCGGCGAAAACACTTGTCGACAGCGCTCTGTTCGGCGCACCGGCGGCGGGATTGAGTTCCGCGGCCGTCGGGCAATTCGCACCCGGTGCGGCGGGCGGGCCGAATGCCACCACGGGATACAGCTCTGACAGCGAGGTAAATCCGTGGGACTTCGTTCTGATGCTCGAAGGCGCCACGGCGTTTGCTGGAACCGCCAGCCGCCGCCACCAGACCGGTGCCGGTCCCGGTGCGAGCTTCCCTTTCACGGTTCGAACCGTCGGGGCAGGCTGGGGCGGCGTCGAGGCTTCCGACGAGAACGATGCCCGGGCAGAGTTCTGGGCACCGCTCTGGAACCGTCCTGCCCGCTTCTCTGAAATAGATTCGCTGTTCGGCGAGGGTCGCGCCGTGCTGAACGGCCGAACCGCAAGAGACGGCCTGGATTTCGCGCGGGCCGCCGCGAGCCTCGGAGTCAGCCGCGGCTTCCGGGCATTCGAACGCTTCGGTTTCCTGATGCGGGCCGGTAAGGCATATCTTGCGACACCGATTGGCCGCCGCGCCGCGGCGTCGTCTCCAGGGGCTGAACTTGTCGCCGATCTGGACGCCGGAGGTTGGCTGGAACGGGTGCGACAGGTCGGACGCAGAGCTGAAGAGCCAGGCGCAGCCCGTTGGGCGATCAAGCGCCTGGAAGATGCCTTGTTCGATGCCGTCGCGGCGCCGGGAGCCTCGGGAGGAATCGAGAAAGCCCTCGTTGCAGTTGGTGCTGTCGTGGCGTGGCTCGCCGTCAGCCCGACCGGTAGGCAGACAGTTGCCACGCCACCACCCGTACTGTCGTCGGCCTGGATACGACGGGCCGACGACAGGAGTCCGGAGTTCCGCCTTGCGGCAGCACTCGCGGCGATCGGTCTGCCTGCCACGGACGCGCCCGGGCGCATCGTGAACGGACAGGTGGACGACGACGCCGACGGCGAAGCTCCCTCGACAGGCGAGACTCCAGGCGATGAAGGGTCTCCAGGCAGTCCAACCACCGCGCGGTCGAATCTCGCCCCGCCGATGGCGGCCCATCTCGCGCCACTCGACGAGAAGCGCTTCTTCTACCGCGGAGGTCTCGGCACGCGCCGAGCATGGCACGCGGGCGACACGCCGCCCACCGTGGTCTGGGGCGCAGGCGACCTGGTCTCGAACATGATCGCCGTGCTGGAACGGCGACTGGTCGAGGCGTCGATACGCAGTCTGAAGGACAAGCCACTCGCCGGCGCCACGGCCGCACGGCTTGCCGACGTGGCCGCGTTCCTCTCAGGCGAGTTCGACGACGCGCGTTGCGCGGGGCTGCTCGCCGGTCTCGTGTGGGCGCGGCCGACGCACTTCCGCTCAACGCACCCGCACGCGCGCTCCGCTCCCGTTCCGTTCGCCTATGCGGCGCTGAAGCCCGTGTTCACACCGGACGCCGCTCTGCAATCCGCCGGCGCGTTGCCGGGAACGACGCGGATGCCGGTTCCGCCGGGGTTGATCCCACGGTTGCGCGCCGGCGGAGACAGCCTCGACGGGCGGGCGACCGACGCCGCGGTGCGCCTGGCCCTGGCGCGCGCCCGCGCATCCGGTCTGCCGACACCTTTCGATGCCGGACGCTCGGGCGGGCGGGAGTCGGCACGCGAAGGCGGCCGCATGGGCGCCGGCGTCCGGGCCGACCGCCTCGCCGCAGCCCTTCTGATCCCGATCGGCAACCAGGCACTGACTGCCCTGATCGAGCGCGCCTATCCGGGCGCTGTGCCCGAAGATGACGACTTGACGACGGAGGATACGACGAATGCCCGTTGATCTCGCCCCGCTCGACAACGAACCCCGCCTGCTCATCGAAGCGCGGCTCAAGCCGGTGCAGGGTACGAGATTTCAGCCGACGGGATTTCCCAATCTCGGGCACGCCGTCTACGACTCGCCGGACGGGCAGGGACGCACGGTACTGGTCGAGAGTGCGCAGTCGATGGCGAACCGCCTCGAAACGGTCTGCTGGGACGAGGTCGCGGACGACTGGGTCGCTCCACTCAAGGGACTCCCCGTGGTCAAGGTCGTGGGCAAGACCTTTACCACCAACTCGCTGATCGAGGCCCATCGACTGAACTCCCCATACATCCTGGAGGGCAAGGACAAGACGGTCGTCGATCTGCTGAAGAAGCGCCTCGCCGCGATGGAGGTCGGGCGGGTGGATCTGCGCGAACTGGCGAAGGTGCTCCTGGAGTTCGATACGAACGCCCTGCTTCACGGCGTCTTTCTCGCCAAGAAGGACCTCGCCGGCGGCCGGTTGCGCCTGCCGCGGTCGCTGTCCGCCTTCATCGAAGCCGAGAACGCCAAGGTAGCCGCAAGCGGCGGAGTGAAGAACGACAACGTGAACCCGTCTGGAGATACGGCCAAGGGTTTCGGCAACGTCCCCTTTGCACGGGACGAATGGGTGGCCGGGAAGATCACCGCCTTCTTCAATCTCGACCTGCGACAGATCCGCGCCTTCGGCCTGGGCGACGATGTCGAGCTGCTCCTGATCATGCTCGCACTCTTCAAGATCCGGAAGTTCCTCGTCGAAGGTCTGCGGCTGCGCACTGCCTGCGATCTCGACGTCACCGAGGTCACGGTCACACGGCCCGACGACTTCGATCTGCCGGATCTGGACGAGATCGAATCGGAGCTGCCGGGGTTGATAGAGACCGTCGGATCGCGGGGCCTCTTCGGGGAGACTCGTGCTCTGACCGTTCAGTACGAGAAGTGAGCGCATGTTCGCACTCGCCTTCCGCTTCCCCGCGGGCCGGTACCACGCGACGCCGTGGGGCCGCAACGTCAACGAGGCCGACGTCGCCTGGCCGCCGGAGCCGTGGCGGCTGTTGCGCGCGCTCCTCGCGGCCTGGTGGCGCAAGGGTGACCGCGCCCGCTGGTCCGAGGAAGATCTGTCGCGGCTCATCGACGCGCTGGCGGAGACGCTGCCGGAGTACAGCCTGCCGAGCGGTGCGATCCACGCCCACACGCGTCACTACATGCCGACCGGCGGACTCGACAAGGGACGGCCGAAGACCACGCTCGTCTTCGACGCCTTCGTTCGACTGCCCCGCGACTCGACGCTGGTCGCCGCGTGGCCGCGCGTGACCCTCGATACCGAACCGTTTGCACTCGCAGTGAATCTCGCACAGGCCATCGGCTACCTCGGCCGGGCGGAGAGCTGGACCGAGTGCGAAGCGCTCGCAGAGTGGCGGGGCGCCCTGAATTGTCGCCCGCTCGACGGGCACGCCGATGGGGACTCCGTACGCCTGCTGGCGCCGCACAGCCCAGCCTCGTACTCGGCTGAGCGCCGGCGGATCATGGACGACATGAAGCGCCGGATCGTTGCGACAGCCAGACGAACACCTACCCCGCAACGGATCCAGGCAGAGCTGGACAAGGCGCTTCGAAGCAAGGGGCGGCAGGCACATACGCTGCCCGAGCATCTCGTCGATGCACTCACACTCGACACGGCCGACTATCAGGACCGCGGCTGGAGCCGCCCGCCGGCAGCCCGCGAGGTGGTCTACACGCGCGCGCCGGAAGCCGCTCCCGGCGTGGTTCCTCGTCGTCTCACTCGGCACCGCCCGACGTTGGCACGGCGCAATCTGCCAACCGTCGCCCGCTTCCTGCTGGCCGGCCGCCCGCTTCCCCGCATAGAGGACGCCGTCCGGATTGGCGAACTGATGCGCCGGGCGGCGCTCGCGCGTTTCGGGTGGCGACTCGACGAGGCGACAAGACGTCGGGTCCCGAAGGCGCCCTGGGAAATCTCCGGCCGCGACGCCGACGGGAAGCCGCTGAAGGACCCGTCGCATGCCCACGCGTTCTGGCTACCGGAAGATGCGGACGGGGACGGCTGGATCGATCACGTATCCGTGTTCATCGCCGGCGGGATGAACGACAGCGTCCGCGGCGCTCTCGATCGCATCACGCGCCTCTGGCTCGCACCGAAGCACCGGGAGCAGGACGAGTCGCCCGAGCCCGGCAGCGTGAAGGAATGGCGGCTGGCGCTGGAAGGCTTCGGCAAGCCGGCCGATTTCGCCGGCGGCGCACGCATCTTCGGCGCCTCCCGCCGGTGGCGGAGCGTGACGCCGTTCCTGGCCTCCGGCCATCTGAAGGCGTCCCGTTACGCGGGCGAGGTGCGGCGCTTGCTGAAGCGGCGCGGACTCGACGTTGCCGGCGTCAAGGTCGACGAGCTGAAGACGATAGAGACCGGTGGAACCCATCGGCGCGCGATCCACTTCCACCGCTTCCGTTCGCGCGGGCGGGAAGTGCAGCCCGATGCAGCCGGCGCGCTTCTCGGCATCACCTTGCCGGAGGTCATCGAAGGTCCGCTGGCCATCGGCTACGGCAGCCACTTCGGCCTGGGATTGTTCGCAGCGGAGCAGAACGACGAGTCGGGAACAAGTCCAGCATGAACCACAGCTTGGTCACGTTTCTGGGCCGGGCACGGATAGATCCGGAAACCGGATACCAGCGGGCGAGGTATCGGTTCCCCGGCGAGGACACTCCGCGCGAGACGCCCTTCTTCGGCATGGCGCTGGCCGGGCACCTGAAACCTGACGCCGCCGTCATTCTCGGCACGAGCGGCAGTCAGTGGAGTGCCCTCGTCGAGCACCTCGCGCACGGAGACGAGGCCGAGGACGTGAGGCTCGATCTCCTCGATGCGGAGACACACGCCACGATCAGTCAGCCGATGCTGGATCAAGTCACGCCGCTCATGAGTCGGGCCGTCGGCCTGCCCGTCACGCCACGCCTCATACCCTTCGGCGAGGTCGCCGACGAGCAGTACGAGATCCTCGGCGCGATCGCAGACACCGTTCCGAACGGCGACGTCAGCTTCGACCTCACGCACGGCTTCCGGCACCTTGGGATGGTCGGCTTCCTTTCCGCGTTCATGCTGGAGCGCGTACGCAACCTCCATGTGCGCGGTCTCTGGTACGGCGCGCTCGACATGACGAACCGGACAAGCGGCATCACGCCGGTGCTCCGTCTCGACGGTCTGGCGCGCGTGCGGCGCTGGGTGGACGCCCTGGATCGATTCGACGCCACCGGCGACTACGGCGTGTTCGCACCGCTGTTGATCGCGGACGGCGTTCCCGAGGACAAGGCCGGATGTCTCGCGCGCGCGGCGTTCTTCGAACGAACACAGAATCTCTCTGACGCAGCGCGCCAGATCCGAACGTTCCTACCGATTCTAGACACGCCCCTGTCCGGCGCGGCGGGCCTGTTTCAGACCCGCTTGGCGGAACGGCTGCGCTGGGTCAAATCGAAAGGCTTGGCTGACCACCAGCGAAAGCTCGCCTTCGAACACCTCAAGCGCCGCGACTACCTGCGCGCCGCGGTGTTCGGCTGGGAGGCGCTCTGTACCCTGGAGTGCGAACGGCGCGGGCTGCGCTCCGACGACTACGCAACAGGTCGCAAACCGGCCACGGACCTCCTCGGCGACGAGATACGAGCTGGCGAGCACCCTGAATGGAAGTCGGCGTTTCTGTTGCTCAGGGACGTTCGCAACGCACTGGCGCACGGCAATCCGCCCCGGAATCGTCGTTCTCGGGAGGCACTTCAGAATCCGAACCGCCTGCGGTCGCAACTGGAGAAGACGTTCCAGCTCCTGTTGGAGAGGGAACGATGATTCACGAATCGCTCGATCGACCGCTCACGGGTAGGTCACGGCAGGGCCGTGCGGTTGCAGAAAGAGCGCTGATGCACCTCCCCATCGCTCCGGCCGCCAAAGGAGACTCTCCGAAATGAGAAGACCGAACCCGGCGGTTCGCCCCGAAGACGCTCTCGCCGCCTGGGATGCTGCGCGACCATCGGCTGCCCCTGCCCCGGTGATCGTGAAGTGCAAGCTGATGACGCCCATGTACGGTGGCGGGGCAACACCCGGCGAGGTGGACCGCGCCATGCCGATCCGCGCGAGTGCGATTCGGGGGCAGTTGCGGTTCTGGTGGCGTCTGCTGAACGACGGCGGCCTTCATCCACAGGAATTGTTCGCCGCGGAGGCCGAGCTGTGGGGCGGCATCTCCGGAACCGGACCGCGTGCCAGCAAGGTGACGCTCCAGGTCGGCGGCAGGCCGGTCGGACCGGACGAGATGGTCGGTTGGAAGTCTCAACCCGGCACTCCGCGTTACGCCCTGATTCTCGACCCCGGCGCGGATCCCCCCCGCCTCCTCGACGCCGGCTACGAGTTCACACTGACGTTGCGCTTCTCGAAGGCGGCCGACGATGCCCAGTTCAAGCAGGTCATCGAGGCGCTGCGCTGGTGGGCGAGCTTCGGAGGCGTCGGCGCGCGCACCCGCCGCGGGCTTGGAGCGGTGCAGGTGACCAGCCCTGACGTCTCTCTCCAGCCCGTGTCGCGGGAGGAGGTGGAATCGCGGGGAGGCCGGATGGAGCTCCGCGCCCGGCCGAATAGAGCGCTAGACGCCTGGAAGAACGCTGTCGAAGCACTGGAGTACTTCCGACAGGGCGAGGACGTGGGACGCAACCCCGGCCGCGGGCGGCATCCGGGGCGCAGCCGTTGGCCGGAGCCGGATACGATCCGGCGCCGCACCAACGCTCACGCACCGGGACACGAGCCGAAGCACCCCGCAAGCGGTTTTTTCCCGCGTGCGGCGTTCGGGCTGCCGATCGTGTTCCAGTTCAAGGACAGCAATCGGGGAGACCCACGGGGACAGGGGGGCAAGAGCCTGACACTCGAGCCGACTGACACCGTCGACGAGCGGCAGCGTCCCGTCCAGCGAGACCGCATGGCGAGCCCGATGATTCTGCGGCCCTATTTCGACGGCACGCAGTATCGCCCTCTCGCGCTGCTGCTCCCGGGCTGGGAACAGCGCGTCAGCGTCTCGGTGGATCTCGACTCCGATCGGGTGGGCCCCGCGTGGCCGACGAACTCCGGCGAGCAGGAGAAACAGGCCGCCTTGGTCCCTCCGATGCAGGGCCGCGGCTCCGATGCCCTGACGGCCTTCCTGCACTACTTCGAGCACCACGCCCGCGAGCACCACGGGCGTGGCGGCCGGGGTCGAGGAGGACGCTGATGCCGCGCTTCCTCGTCACGCTGTCGCTGGGACCGGTGCAGAGTCTGATCGCCGACGCGCGCCGCACGCGCGACCTCTGGGGCGGCTCGTGGCTGCTGTCGGAGGCCGCACGCGCCGCTGCGCGAGCACTCCACGAACGGCATCCGGAATGCTTGATCTTCCCCTGCCCGGACAATCCCGACGAGGATCTGGAACCGCAGGACGCGCCGCGCGAGGACGCGAACATTGCGAATGTCCTGCGGGCCGAGGTCGCGCTCGACAACGCCGATGCGGTCTCCGCGCTGTGCAACGAAGCGAAATCTGCGGCAATGGAGCGCGTGACGGAACTCGGCGAGGGGTCGCGCAAGCGGCTTGGATGTCCGCTGCGCGAGGAGGTCTGGCGCGCGCAGATCGACGACATCCTCGAGAGTTTCGCGGCCTGGGTAGAGATCACGGACGGGAATGACGGCTACGAGGATGCCGCCCGGCGCCTCGGAGGAGTCCTCAACGCACGCAAGGCCACCCGCGATTTCCAGCCGTGCCGCCCCTTGACCGGCCCGGGACTGCCGAAATCGTCGCTCGACGGTGCGCGCGAGACCGTGCTACCCGACTGGCCGGCGGAAAGTCCCGCCCGCGTGAAGCTCCGACTCTCGCCCGGCGAACAGCTCGACGCGCTCGGGGTCATCAAGCGCCTGGCCGGCGACACGGATCAGTTCACCGCCCTGCCGCGTATCGCCGCGGATTCGTGGATAGAGCAGCTCACGCGCGGCCAGCAGCAACGTTTGCACGAAGCGTACGAGCCCCTCGTTGCCGCGGGTCACGCAACCCGCGCCCATGGCAACGGCGACACCTATGCCGCGCTGCCGTTCGACGGGCATCTCCTGTATCCGTCCCGGCTGGAAGCCGAGTTGACGCAGGAGCGTAGACAACCGGCGAGTCGAGCCGGTTCAAACGGGAATCACGCGCTTGAGGCGTTCAGGCAATGCCTTACGGAGATCAGCGGGGAGCGGACGGACACCGGACTGCCGGTCGGAACCCCCGTACCGTACGCCGCGATCCTGAAGGCCGACGGCGACCGCATGGGTCAACTGTTGTCGCGCGCCCGGAGCGCCCAGGCATCACGGGATATCTCGCGCGCGCTGCAGGGCTTCGCGTCGAGCGTGCGCGGCATCGTGCGCACTCATCGAGGCCACGCCATCTACGCCGGGGGAGACGACGTTCTGGCGCTCCTTTCGCTGGAACGGGCGCGGGACTGCGCCGGCGCTCTGGCCCGGGCGTTCTGGGAACACCTGAGCGGAATCGCTGAACGCATGGAGCTTGACGACGACGAGCGCCCCACCCTCTCTGTCGGCCTCGGCATCGGCTACGTCATCGAGCCCTTGGGCGCATTGCGAGCGCTCGCCGACCGCGCGGAACAGCAGGCGAAAGGTGACGCCGCGCTCACCCCGCGCAACCGACGCAATGCGTTGGCGATTCTGCTCAGGATCCGCTCGGGCGCGGAACTCCACTGGCGCGCGCAGTGGACAGACCAGCAGGCGTTCGCGGCGCTGGACCGGTTCACCGGCGCGTACCGCAGAGGTGAATTGCCGACGCGCGCCGCGTACGACCTGCGAGACATCGGTCGACGCTTGGCCCGGCTACCCGACAGCGGCGACGAGACCGCACGCGGCATGCGGAACGCCGAGGTTGACCGCCTGCTCGATCGAGCGCGCCGCGGCGGAGGATCCGAAGCCATTCCCGGGGAACTGCGGACCCTGATTCGCAATCGGGCCGGCATCGTCGATACGGCCGACGGCCAACCACTGGACGAACTGGCCGACGCCCTGATCATCGCGCGCTGGCTCTCGGCCCGCACGGCCAGCGACCTGGGAGACTGATCATGACTCCGTCGAACAGGAAGAAGAAAGGCAAGCGGAAACGTCCGCCGTTCCGCTACCGCAAGAAGGCCCGGAATGAAACGCCACAGGCAACGAGTCAGCCGCAGTCGGCAAGTGCGCCGCAGGGGGGGACCGTTCACGCGCCGCCCGTGCCTCGTGAACCGGCCAGACCCCGGACGGGCAGGATCGTGAGCCTGGATCCCCTCGCGCCGATCATCGTACGTTCCGCCCGTCCCATGAACGCCCATACCGATGCCGACCCGGCGCAGTTTCCTCCCCCGTCGACCGTCGCCGGGTGTCTGCGCACGGCATGGGCGCGCGCCACAGATCGACCCTTCGGCCCCGAGCTCGCGCAGCTCGCCGTGGCCGGCCCGCTGCTGGTCCGGAACGACGGCCGGGTTCTGGCGCCGAAGCCGGCCGACGCGCTGTACTTCGGTCGCGGCGAGGGCAAGGACGAGTCGCCACGCTGCGTGCGTGCACGACCCCAAGCGTTCGGCCGCGGCTGCGGCGCCGATCTGCCCGCGGGACTCCTGCCCGTGCAGTTGACGGAGCAACTGGCAGGCAAGCCCGGTGATGGTCCGGCGTGGTGGTCGTGGGAGGACCTGCTGGCCTTTCGCGAGGGAGGGGACGTGTCCATCGATCGGCTCTGGCGGAACGGCTGGTCACCTCCGAAGGGTGATCGAAGGACACACGTGTCCATCGATCCGTCCA
Organism: Acidobacteriota bacterium; assembly: GCA_011523485.1. Next base: position 3,248 of record WTGR01000667.1, on the reverse strand, counting down.
CCGGAACCGCGGCAGCCGGCGCACTGTACGAAACCGAGGGACTGGATCTCGACGTAGCGCCGGCGGCGTTCCGAACCCGCTCAGCAGGACGGACAGAGGCAGCTCACGGTCCCGCCCAAGAAGCCGCCTCCTGGGCCGGCGCGAGCGACGCGGACAGTGCGTCGTCCAGCGGCCTTCGCGTGCTGATCCGCTGCGCAGAGGCAGTGGCGCCTGCGCTGGTGCATCTGGGCGGCAAGCGCCGGCTCGCTGCCCTGGAGCCCGAGCCGGAGGACCGCTGGCCGGCGCCCCCGGACGGGTGGCTGGAGCGCATTCGCAGCGCCGGCGGGCTTTGCCTGACCTTGCTCACGCCCGGTGTCTTCTGCGCCGGCTACCGGCCGGGCTGGCTGGACGATACGCTTTCCGGCAGTCCGCCCGAGTCGCCGGGATTGGGACTGCGTCTGCGCGGCGCCGCGGTAGAGCGGTGGCAACCGCACTCCGGCTGGGATCTCGCGCAGCGTCAGCCCCGGCCCACGCGGAAGCTGGTCCCGGCCGGCGCTACCTACTGGTTCGACGTGCTCGGCGCCTGCGACAAGGGAGCACTGGCGGCCCTCTGGCTGGCCAGCGTCTGCGACAAGCCGCAGGATCGGCTCGACGGGTTCGGCTTGGCGCTGCCAGGTCCGTGGACGCCGCCGACCGACGACACCCGGTCTGGCAACACCACCCACAAGTAAAACCCCGAGGACGATTCATGCAAGCGAGACTGTTCCATCTCCACGCGCTCTCCGCGCTGCACTGCGGCACCGGTCGTTCCGCCGGCGTCGTCGACCTCCCCATTGCCCGGGCGCGGGCGACGCAGCTTCCGATCGTTCCCGGCTCGTCCCTGCGCGGCGTCCTGCGCGAGCAGGTCACCAAGCGCCCCGGCGCCGACGCGGAGACGCTGTTCGGCCCCCGGACCATCCGCAGCGACCAGGGTGCTTTCGCGGGCGCCCTGTCCATAGGTGACGCGCACTTGTTGGCCCTGCCGGTGCGGTGTCTCGCCGGCGTCGTCAGCTTCGTCACGTGTCCGTTCATCCTGCGCCGCCACAAGCGGGACCTGGAACGCGCCGGCGCGTCTCCACCGGCACTGCCGAGAGAGCCCGACAAGGGCGCTGCGCGGGTCACGCCGCAATCGGTGAATCTCGTCGAATCGAAGAGCCGGAAGCTGGTCTTGGAGGACCTCGATCTCCAGGCGCACACGGATGACGCGCTCGTGCCGTGGGCGCAGCGCATCGCCCGCGCGGTGCACCCCGGAGACGACGACGCCCAGACCGACGTTGTCGCCCGCCTTGCCCTCGTCTCCGACGACGTCATGAGCTTCCTCGCCGAGACCGCTACCGACGTCCGTGCCCGCATCCGCCTCGATCCCAAGACCGGTACGGTAGCCAGGGGCGCACTCTGGTACGAGGAACATCTGCCCGCCGAGACGGTGCTCTGGGGCGTCTTCGCCGTGGCTGGTTCCAGCAAGGAGGACGACCCGCGCACCGCGGACGACCTCGCGCGGACGGTGCCGGACGACGAGTTGCTGCAGCTCGGCGGCGACGCCGGCGTCGGTAGCGGCCTGGTCCGATTTCTCACCGAAGGGGCGCCGGCATGAATGTCCGCGCGCACGCCGTCGCCAGGGCCGCGTACGAATGCGTCGCCAGCCGCCGCGATGAGACCAGAGGCAGACAGGGGGTAGACAACAAGAAATACGGGGCTCTGGCGCACAAGCTGCCGGGCATGATTCTCGAGAACGGGCTGGCCCAGGCGACCGGCTTCCTGCTGGCCAAGGGCGAGCGCGAACATCTCGGTCTTCTCGACGACCTGCGCGTCGTGCTCCGGGCCACCGAGACGACAACGGCCGGTGACGGCGCCGGTCTCCACCAGGAGATCATCGACAGCGATCTCGAGCGGACGCTGATGCTGACCCGCCGGTCGCTGCAAGCCGGCGGCTGGCTGAAACGCTACGTTCAGGGCGTGCTGAGAGTCGACGCGACGGGTGAACGGGCGGCCGACGAAGCGCCGTCGGCGGGGGGGCAGTAGAGATGGCCACGAAGCTGATGCGCGCCGACCTGCGCCCCCTGTACGAAGCAGCGACGGGTGATCCGCACCCGGGCCTGCTGCTGCAGCGTGGTCTGGCTGAACACGATGACGACCCGGACGTCAAGAAAGAACACGTCGAACGCATCTGCGCAAGCACCGCCGGCGACTTCTACCGGCGCGCCTACGACCGGTGGACCAAGGCCACGGCTGACACCGCCCGATTCCGATCCGTGAACCTGAAGCTCAGGACCCGCCTGTTCATCGGGCTCACCGGCGGGGGCATGCTGGAGACGGGGTGCGCCATCAGCCGCGCGCACGGCACGCCGCACATACCGGGATCGAGCGTCAAGGGCATTGTGGCGGCCCACGCCCTCGAGCGGCTGGACGAGACCGGGGACACGTTCCGCGAGCTGTTCGGCGCGCGGCCCACGGAAGACCGACCGGACGCATTGTCGGGGCTGATCGCCTTTCACGACGCTTGGTGGGTACCCGATTCGGCCGAGCCGCCGCTCGTCAAGCGGCCGCTGGTCAAGGAAGTCGTCACGACGCACCATCCCGAGTACTACACCCGGGAAGGTGCCACGCCGGCGACCGACTTCGACAGCCCGGTCCCGAATGCCCAGGTGGCGGTGCAGGGCGCGTTCCGCTTCGTGATCGGCGGGCCCGGCGAGTGGCTCGACGTCGCGGAACGGATGCTGGTCTCCGCGCTCACGGCGAGCGGCGCCGGCGCGAAGACGCGCGCCGGCTACGGCCTGTTCGCGGACCCCGAGGCAGGTGGAAGTGAAGACGCCGGCACAGCATCGAGCCCCGGCCGCAAGTGGGTCGACGACAAGCTCGCGGAATTGACCGCCAAGCCGGGGGTTCAGGCGGATCAGGCGCTGCGCGGCAAGGCGCTCGCCGAGGCGTGGGCGTCGATGGACGATCCGTCACTCCAGCAGGCGGTGTTTTCCGAAATCCAGGGCCGTTGGCAGGAGCGCGGCTGGTGGGACAATCCGCAGGGCGCGGCGGCGCGGAAGGCCAAGACGATCTACGAGGCCGGTCTGGCGAGCCGGGATGCGGCCTCATGAGTCCGGAGAACACCCACGCGGGCGGCCCTCGCGAGCAGACACGAATGACGCGACGCGGCGGACGCACGTTGGTCCTGACGGTCGGAACCGGCGATCTCGATCGGCTCGAAGAAACGCTGTTCACGCCGTTGCGGAAGTCGA